>JALVRY010000379.1 GCA_027024625.1 Thiotrichaceae bacterium | reverse complement strand
TTCGCAGCTACATGAAAAATTTCCAGAAATGGAAGATGTCACCATTCATATCGATCCAGAAGATGATGAAACATGCAAACCCAGTGCAGATTTAATGACGCGTCACGCATTAGAGAAAAAAGTTAATCCTATACTAGAAGAACAGGGGCTAAAAGAATCATTAATAAAAATGCAATCACACTATTTAGATGGCTGTATCGAAATTGAATTTTTCTTAAAGCAGGGTGAGTATGATCCAGCAAAAATCAATGATCTAATCGAAGCCTGCAAACAAATTGATGATGTAAGTTTGGTTAGTGTGCATCAGCAAATAGCTTAAATATTTGCGAGGCTATTTTTATGATGCATTCTTGCTAAGTTGATTAACCTAAGCAATTGCCTTAAACAACAAAGACAGACTAGATAACACTAACAAAATCCCAATAAATCGTGCCATCTGAGTTTGGCTAAATCCTGTATGCACATGACCACCTGCATATAAGCTTGCCAACATAATCGGCAATGCTCCTAAGGCACTCCACCAAACTAATTGTGATAGCAGCAAGCCCGTCGCAAAAAAGCTAATAATTCGCAAAATTCCATCTAAAAAGAATAAGGCAGAAAGCGTTGCTCGTAGCAGGGTCTTATCGTGTATTCGATGATTGAGATAGATAATATATGGCGGGCCGCCCGTACCAAACAAGCTACCAACCATTCCACCAATAAAACCTGAAGGTATTGCCCACAAGGTAGAAGCAAGCTTATCACCGTGAATATTGAGTAAAATCCGTATAGCAAAAACAAACACAAATAAAGCCAAAGCGATCAACATTGGCGTTGCAGGTAAACCAACCAATAACTGACTACCAACAATAACCCCCGTGATACTAAATGGAATCAACCAAAGAATCTCACGCCATTTCACCCGCTTTAAATTAAGACCACTCACAACCAGTGACGCAGTAAAATCCAACAGCAAAATCAATGGCACAACCAAGGTTAACGGCAAGAACAAAGCTAATAGCGGCACTGCGATTAACCCTGAACCAAACCCCGCAATCCCACGGATAAAATAGGCAACTAAAATAATAACAGCGGCAAAAAGATAATGCTCAAGACTCATTGGTTTGACTCTATGGAAAACGACGAGAGTCTAACACTGATGATTAAGAAAGCTCTAATCAAGTTGTTTTTCGGGAAACAACTAACTAGCTTGTTCCCGAATTTATTTGGGAATACATGCTGAGGAATTTATGTAAGTTGTTGTCTTTACAGGGAATAAATTCCCTATTATGCGTTCCTAAATAAATTTAGGAACGAGCGTATAGGCGATACTAAAGTGTCACTTCCTATATTTTAGGCTTAATCAGCGTTCCCTTGCTACGGACAAGCTCCTAGCATCATAACCTGAGCAACCAGATAATATGGCTATATATCAATATTAAGGCTATAATTAAAGCATGGAGTTTCAAGGAGAATAGATAATGACTATTCAAAGCAGTATTGCAGAAACCAAAGACAAGCTAACCAAATACATCCACGAAGCCGAAGCAGGTAATGATATTTGCATTACAAGGCATGGCAAAGCAGTCGCTATGCTAATTTCTATTGATCGTTATAAAAGTAAATTCACGGAAGAAGATAACGGTCTATACGGTGCAATCATGGCATGGCGAAAGCAGCTAGATAGTGATGACAGTGATATGTGGACAGATGCAGAAATTGATGCACTCAGAGATAAATCACCAGCGAGAGATTTTTCATGGGATTAAGCTATTTACTGGATACTAATATTATCTCCGAGCCAACGAAACAAATCCCCAATCCAAATGTATTGCAAAAACTGGCACTGCATAATGGTCAATACGCCATATCCTCTATCACATGGCATGAACTCAATTACGGCGTTGACCGAATGCCAGACGGCAAAAAGAAGCGACTATTGCAACAATATCTTCACATGCTAGAAAAAAATCAACTCCCGATTTTACCTTATGATAAAACCGCCGCTAGGTGGTTAGCACAAGAACGACACCGCCCAGTATCATTAGGAAAAACACCCGCAAAGGAAGATAGCGAAATAGCAGCGATTGCCGTAAGTAATAAGCTAGTTTTAGTGACTAGAAATACCAGTGATTTTGAGCTGTTTAACAACCTAATGCTAGAAAATTGGTTTTTAGCATAATGAGATTAATAATAGCCCCGTAGAGGCAAGGCACTGCCTTGTCTTTCTAAAATATAGACTCCCCTTATAACTATTAATTAAGCTGCTTCAATGACTTTTCCAGCACAGAAACCAAATCACGTTGCTCGTGGATAATATTGATAATACCAATCGTTTCATTATCAAGTTGTTTGAAAAATAGATAGTGTTTTTTGTGTTTAACAAAATATACTTCTAAGCCGATATGAGTTTTCAGCTTGTGCCAGAAGATTTCTCTATCAGCGGCTTGTTGTATGGTGTCAAATAGTTCTTGAATATACGTTGCTGCTTGTGCTTCATCCCATGTTTTAACTGTATATTCCCAAATATCATCAAGGGCATTGTTGACGGGTTTGTATAGTCGAAAGTTAGCCATGTGTAGTTTGATTGCGTTGTATTACATCGGCTGCTGTGACATCAATAAAAGCAGAATCAGACGCTTGCATTCCTAGCAATAAAGCTTCGCGTAAATCTTCCCATGCTTTACTTTCTTTTTGTTTCATGTCTTGCCGAATTAAATCACGCAGGTATTCGCTGGTGGTTTCATATAGACCATTATCACCAATTTGATGGCGAGTAAATGCCTCTAATTTTCCTGTTATTTTTACATTAGCTTTCAACATATTTTTCTCCAAAATTCAGTTTATAGTTTATTTGCTGTGGAAATTCTTGTAAAGAATATTCCTTTTTATGAGGACAATACAGTCTATTAGAGGATAATAGGGTCAGAAATTTGAGGCGAATAGTTGTATTTAACAAGAATTGAGGGGAAATTTAGCCAAGTTCAGCTAGGTTTATATTCCCAGATAAGTTCCTAGACAACGCAGTGCGTTATCTCTACAGCAGGTGATAAATAAATATCTATACCCGTAGAGACAAGGCACTGCCTTGTCTATCCATAATAAAGGGAACGCTACACTTTTCTTTATTGCTCCAACTTGACAAGTTGTCATCTTTGGTATGACAATGAGTGTTATTCATTACAGGGATTTAATAAAATGCAAACAATACAAACTGCTGAATTAAAAGCAAAATTCTCTGAAATCATCAGACATATTCAAGAGGAAAAAGAGGAATATATCATCCAATATGGTCGTAAGCATAAAAAAGTAGCTGTTATCATACCTTACGAAACATACACAAAAAATACAGCCAAAATCAAACTTGGGCTATTACAAAATAATAAAACAAAATATGAAATAAAAGATGACTTTGAAATGACAGAAGGCGAATTATTAACCTTATGAAGTACATCATAGACACACATATTCTTATATGGACGCTATTAGACCCTGAAAAACTATCACAGAATATTTTGGATATTTA
>JALVRY010000378.1 GCA_027024625.1 Thiotrichaceae bacterium | reverse complement strand
TCGAAGTTTTTCGATTAAATCACGGTATTCCGCAGCTTCTTCAAAGCGTAACTCTTCTGACGCTAATTCCATCTGCTTTACAGAATCATCAATGACCTGTTGACTTTTTCCCTGTAAAAAAGCAACCGTGTGTTGCACTGTCTTTTTATAATCTTCAGGCGAGATTTCTTCGGTACACGGAGCAGTGCAGCGTTTGATTTGATACTGCAAACAAGGGCGTGAACGATTAGCAAAATAGCTATTTTCACATTGACGAACTTTGAATAGTTTTTGTAATAAATTTAATGTCTCTCGTACAGCACCAGCACTGGGGTAAGGGCCAAAATACTCGCCATTGCCTCGTCTAGCTCCTCGATGAAAACCAACTTTGGGATATTTGTGTTTGCTAGAAACGTAAATATAGGGGTAGCTTTTATCATCGCGTAATAAAACATTGTAGCGAGTTTTGTGCTTTTTAATCAGGTTGCTTTCTAATAGCAATGCTTCTGCTTCTGTTGCTGTGAGCGTAATCTGCACATCAACAATTTGATTAACCATCGACCAAATTCGAGAATTAACCAGCTTGCCTGTAAAATAACTGCCTAATCGATTGCGTAAATCTTTAGCTTTACCCACATACAATACTTCATCACGCACACCGATCATGCGATATACGCCGGGCTTATGTGGAACATTTTTTAAAAAAGCACTGCTATTGAATTCTGCTTGTTGGGACATTTAGTATGTGGATCAGGCATATTAGGTTTTAACATAGAGAACACGAAGAAAGCGTGGATTTATGCACTCCCACTTAAAAAACTTTGTGTTCTCTATGTTGCAAAGTATCTATATTTTTAAAATAGCACTTTCATTGCTTTTCATTCGCCCTGTAAGAATATCTTTTAAGTCCGGTACATAAGAAGCTTGCACGGTTTCGCGAGCGAGTAGATTAGCAAACCATGTTCGTAAGTTAGGACAATCCACTAAGGCATCGTAGCCTGTGACATTTTTTAGGATGTCTAAACGCACGGCAATAGGTGCGGCAGCAATATCAACCATCGAGAAATTTTCACCATTAAAGAAAGGTGTATTGTTGGCGACATCATCTAGCCCGCCGAGTTGATCTTCTAATTCGGCTTGCACCGTTTTTAACCCAGCTTCTTCTTTTGCCATAATGCTTTTGAAGATGGAAACATAAATATCACTGGTGTATTCCACCCATGCTCGGTTAGTCGCTTTCTGTAGAGGGTCGCTAGGGTGGATTGATGGCGGGTTGGTTTCATCTAAGTATTCAGCAATAACCGCAGACTCAAATACTGCCGTGCCGTTTACGTCCAATACAGGGACTTTGCCAGTGGGGGAAAGCTCAGTAAACCAGAGGGGAGGTTCCTCTGGGTTGATAAACTCTAAATCAAAATCAACATTTTTTTCTTTCAGTAGTAATACACTGCGTTGTGCAAAGGGGCAAATTTTAAAACTAATTAAACGTGGTTTACTCATGATTTCTCGTGTCCGTGAGTTGATGTATGGGGGCTATTTTAGCGTATTCTTTGTTATCCGTGTTGAAGCCATGAATACAGCTAATACAAAAAGGGATCTTTACATGAAAGATCTCAAAAATTTATAAAGTTTCATCATATTAGAATTAACTAATAATAATACTTGACTAAAATAGTCGGGTATTGCACTATCGCCTTTAAGAACTTCAGATTAATTCTGGCTGAACTCCTGTGAATCAGGAGCGGGTTAGAGCAAGCTGAGGCTTCCTTTACGCTACGGAGATGCTATGAAACTAACAACAAAAGGTCGCTATGCAGTAACAGCAATGCTAGATCTTGCGATGCACGATGAGGAGACTCCAGTATCGCTTGCCGATATTTCTGCGAGGCAGGATATATCACTTTCCTATCTTGAGCAATTATTCTCTAAGTTAAGAAAGTCAGATTTAGTTCTTAGTATGCGTGGACCTGGTGGTGGCTATCGCCTAAAAGGTGACCCCAAAGATATAGTCATTGCAAATATTATATCTGCCGTTGACGAAAATGTAGATGCCACACGTTGTGGTGGTTCAGGTGATTGTGAAGGTGGTCGCCCTTGTTTATCACATGATTTGTGGATGGATTTGAGTGAACAAATACGCATTTTCCTATCAGGCATTTCGTTGGAAGATATGAAGCAGCGATCTATATCAATGAAAGACAAATGTCTTTCTCCAGATGAATACCCTATTGATGAAAAATTGTTAAAGTCTAAGGAATCTAAATCATGAGTGATAATGCTCTTGTATATCTCGATTA
Organism: Thiotrichaceae bacterium; assembly: GCA_027024625.1. Taxonomy (GTDB): domain Bacteria; phylum Pseudomonadota; class Gammaproteobacteria; order Thiotrichales; family Thiotrichaceae; genus S015-18. The sequence goes on along the minus strand of JALVRY010000378.1, from coordinate 8,172 downwards.
CTCTGCATCAACGCCTGTTGATCCTCGTGTAGCGGAAGAAATGTGTAAATGCTTAACGATGGATGGCGTGTTTGGCAACCCTGCATCACGTAGTCACCAGTTTGGCTGGGATGCAGATAAGCTTGTAGAAGAAGCCCGTGCCAATGTTGCGGCATTAGTGAATGCAAATCCTAAAGAGATTGTTTGGACGAGTGGGGCGACTGAATCTGATAATTTAGCAATTAAGGGTGCAGCTCACTTTAACCAACGTCGTGGTAAACACATAATTACCATGAAGACTGAGCATAAGGCGGTACTCGATTCTTGTCGCCAGCTTGAGAGAGAAGGTTATGAAGTTACATATCTTGATCCTGAGCCTAATGGTTTATTAGATCTGGCTAAGTTTAGAGACGCGATTCGTGAAGACACAACCGTTGTGTCGATTATGCACGTTAATAACGAAATTGGTGTGGTACAAGATATTGCAGCAATTGGTGAGATTTGTCGTGAAAATAAAATTATTTTCCACGTCGATGCGGCACAAAGTGCAGGTAAAATTGATATTGATTTAGCAGAGTTAAAAGTTGACTTGATGAGTTTTTCTGCACATAAAATCTATGGCCCAAAAGGTGTGGGAGCATTATACGTGCAACGTAAACCGCGTGTGCGTATAGAAGCACAAATGCATGGCGGTGGCCATGAGCGAGGAATGCGTTCTGGTACGTTAGCAACCCATCAATGTGTAGGTATGGGTGAAGCGTTCCGTATCGCAAAAGAAGAAATGGCAGAAGAAAATAAGCGTTTGTTGGCTTTACGTGAACGCTTCTTAGCTGGTTTTGCAGATATGGAAGAAGTTTATGTTAATGGTAGTTTAGATCAACGTGTTGCAGGCAACTTAAATATCAGCTTTAACTTTGTTGAAGGTGAAAGCCTCATGATGTCGATGAAAGATTTAGCAGTATCATCAGGATCAGCTTGTACCTCGGCAAGTTTAGAACCAAGCTATGTTTTACGTGCATTAGGTCGTAATGATGAGTTGGCTCACAGTTCATTACGTTTATCAATGGGACGTTTTACAACAGAAGCAGATGTTGACTTGGCAATTGAACAAATTCGATTCGCAGTAGAAAAACTGCGTGATCTCTCTCCACTGTGGGATATGTATAAAGATGGCATTGATCTGGATTCAGTTCAGTGGGCAGCACACTAAAAGGAAATAATCATGGCATACGGCGAAAAAGTAATTGATCATTATGAGAATCCACGCAATGTTGGAAAGTTAGACGATAAAGCATCGAATGTAGGAACCGGTATGGTAGGTGCTCCTGCATGTGGTGACGTAATGAAACTACAAATCCAAGTGAATGATGATGGTATTATCGAAGATGCTAAATTCAAAACTTATGGTTGTGGTTCTGCGATTGCATCATCAAGCTTATTAACTGAATGGGTTCAAGGCAAAAGCTTGGAAGAAGCTAGTCAGATTAAAAATTCTGAAATTGCAGAAGAGTTGGAATTACCGCCAGTAAAAATTCACTGTTCTGTATTGGCAGAAGATGCAATCAAAGCAGCAATTGAAGATTTTCAAAAGAAAAACTAGGTAGAACAAATCATGGCAATTACCTTAACTGATGCAGCAGCAAACCGAGTAACGACTTTTCTAGAGAATAGAGGAAAGGGCATAGGTTTACGTTTGGGAGTAAAAACCTCAGGTTGTTCAGGTATGGCCTACGTCATGGAGTTTGTTGATGATATGGATGATACCGATGTGGTCTTTGAAGATCATGGTGTAAAAATCATCGTTGACCCTAAAAGCCTTGTTTACCTTGATGGCACAGAAATGGACTACGTTAAAGAAGGCTTAAATGAAGGTTTTAAGTTTATAAACCCAAATGAAAAAGGGGCTTGTGGTTGTGGCGAAAGCTTCACCGTTTAGTCGATAAATACGCAATAAAACTTACTCATGACACTTGATTTAACCCAAAACTACTTTGAGTTGTTTGGTTTGCCCATTCAGTTTAATGTTGATCTAGCTGCACTTTCTACTGCATTTCATCAATTGCAAAGCCAATGGCATCCTGACAGGTTTGCTAATGGCAGTGATGAAGAGCGACGTATTTCAATGCAAAATACCTCGTTTATTAATGAAGCTCACGATACACTAAAATCACCCCGCTTACGTTCTCGCTACTTATTGGAGCAGGCGGGCGTATCTTTTAGTGATGAAGTTGAAACATCAAAAGATCCCCTTTTTTTGATGCAACAAATGGAACTACGAGAGTCAATTGATGATGTGGTTGATGCGGATGAACCATTGGATGAGTTAGATAAGATCCGAAAAGATGTTAAAAGCCAAGTTCAACAACTGGAAGATGAATTCCAAAAGTATTTTGCGGCAAATGAACTGGATAAGGCAAAGGATATCGTCCTAAAGATGCGATTTATGGAGCGTATTTTTGGTGAAATTCGACGTTTAGAAGAAAAATTGGAAGATGCATATTAACACCTGAAACAGTGACTTCACTGTGTCACATTGAAGCTACAGACTCAGGTAACACCCAATCAAACCTCCTGTGTTAAAAACTAAGGCAATATTTTATGGCACTTCTGCAAATATCAGAACCTGGTATGTCAACGGTTGCACATCAACACCGTTTGGCTGTTGGTATTGATTTAGGTACAACCAATTCTTTAGTCGCCACCGTTCGCAGTGGCCAAGCAGAGACATTAGCCGATCAAGAAGGTCGTCACCTACTGCCTTCTGTAGTGCATTATAGTCAGAATCATCCCCCGATTGTTGGTTATCCCGCTCAAGTTCGTATGGCGGAAGATCCTCTTAATACCATTGCCTCAGTAAAGCGTTTAATGGGTCGCAGTGCAGAAGATGCAAAAACATTGGGTGGCTATTTACCCTTTAACTTTGCAGAAAGTGAGTCCAATGTTCCACGTATACAAACAGACGGAGGTGACGTTTCTGCGGTTGAAGTTTCAGCGGAAATTCTCAAAGCATTAAAAGAAAGAGCAGAATTGTCATTAGGTGGTGATTTAATGGGGGCTGTTATTACTGTCCCCGCTTATTTTGATGATGCACAACGACAAGCGACACGAGATGCCGCAACACTTGCTGATCTCAATGTGTTACGTCTGCTCAATGAACCCACTGCGGCGGCGATTGCCTATGGCTTAGATAAAGATGCAGAAGGTATTGTCGCAATCTACGACCTTGGCGGTGGTACATTTGATATTTCGATTTTGCGTCTAAACAAAGGCGTATTTGAAGTGATGTCTACGGGCGGCGATTCTGCTTTAGGTGGTGATGATTTCGACCATGTGCTTGCTGAGTATATGATCAAAGAATCAGGGCAAACCAATACGCAAGCTATTGTCAGTTTGGCATTGATGGAAGCTCGTCGAGTAAAAGAAGCCTTGACGAGCAATGCAAGTGTTGAAGTTTCTTGTGGCGATTGGAAAGAAAATATTACCCGTGAAAAATTCAATGCCTTGATTGAACCTTGGGTAAAGAAAACCTTAATGGCATGTCGTCGAGCTTTGCGTGATGCTGATCTTGAAAAAGAAGAAGTCCTTAATATAGTAATGGTAGGTGGCTCAACCCGTGTACCTTATGTGCGTGAACGGGTAGGGGAGTTCTTTGGTCGAACGCCATTGGTTGATATTGACCCTGATCGCGTTGTTGCTATCGGTGCAGCAATTCAAGCGGATGTATTGGTAGGCAATAAACCTGATGATGAAATGCTGTTGCTGGATGTGATTCCACTTTCGCTCGGTTTAGAAACAATGGGAGGCTTGGTTGAGAAAATTATCAGCAGAAATACCACGATTCCGATTACTCGAGCACAAGATTTTACAACCTTTAAAGATGGTCAAACCGCAATGACTATCCATGTATTGCAAGGTGAACGTGATACGGTTGAAGACTGTCGTTCGCTCGCTAAGTTTACCTTACGTGGTATTCCACCAATGGTGGCAGGTGCGGCTCGTATCCAAGTGACTTTCCAAGTCGATGCAGATGGTTTATTAAGTGTTTCTGCTGAAGAAACAACAACAGGCTCTAAAGCCAATATTGAAGTGAAACCATCCTATGGTTTAAGTGATTCTGAAATCGAATCCATGTTGCGTGATTCCATGACAAATGCTCAAGCAGATAAAGATGCGCGTCAGCTAAGAGAAATGAAAATGGAAGCAGAACGTACCTTGGAGGCTCTAAACTCTGCAATGAAAGCTGATGGTGATGAACTATTAAGTGATGATGAGAAAGCGAGTATTTTAGCCGCACGTGATGCGCTTATTACAGAAAAAGAATCAGGCACAGCAGATGACATTGAAAATGCAATGAAGGCGATGGAAAAAGCCGCAGAATTTTATGTTGCCCGACGTATGAATAGCAGTGTGCAATCAGCAATGGCCGGGCACAGTATTAATGAATTCGAGTAATTACTCTGAATACCCAATAGAAGTGAGAATGGAACATGCCACAAATCATTATTTTACCGCATGAAGAATTGTGTCCAGATGGTGCTGCTTTCGAAGTAGAGCCTGGAACAACAATTTGTGATGCCGCTTTGCAAAATGATATACCTATCGAACACGCTTGTGAAAAATCATGTGCTTGTACCACTTGCCATGTATATGTGCGAGAGGGATTTGATTCTCTAGAGGAAGCAACAGACCTAGAAGAAGACTATTTAGATAAAGCGTGGGGAGTTGATCCAGATTCGAGATTAAGTTGCCAAGCTGTTGTTTCAGATGAGGATTTGGTGGTAGAAATTCCAAAATACACTATCAATATGGTATCGGAGGCAGCTCACTAATGGATGAATTAAAGTGGACAGATGTATTAGACATCGCAATTGAACTCGACGAAGCACACCCTGATGTTGACCCGAAAGTGATTCGTTTTACTGATCTACACAGTTGGGTATTAGCACTAGAAAACTTCAATGATGATCCAGAACATTCCAATGAAAAAATATTAGAAGCGATCCAGATGAATTGGATTGAGGAAAGGGAAGAGTAGTTTCACATTTCTATTCAGTATTTTGTGGGGTATTTGACCAAATATTCCACTATGTCGCCTGAAAGGTATTAGAATGCAGGCGACTTAATCAATGTTTCTTTAATCTACCAATGTATCCATCAAATCAATCATAAATTCGGCATCTTCCTGTGTTTGTGATTCCCATGCACTAATACCCATGCTTTCAAGTACTCCTTGCCCTTTTGGTAAATCCTGCATATTGACCAAAAGCTGTTGAATATCATCATGATGAGCTTGAGCATTCGGTCCAATTAACAAGGTATGAGTAATTACATGAATCTGACTACTAACAAGAATACGTAGCTGTTCTTTAACAAAATTTGAAAGATCATCGTAAGCATCCTTGAGAAAGAAACCAACATCCGCCTTATTTTGAAATAACTGCTTTGCAACAAGCACATAGGTATCGACAATTTCAGTAGAAGTATTTTCTGCATTAAGGTCGGCAGGCTCTAGCATGATCATACCAATCATGTTGACATCAGGATCATCCGTCTTTGCAATATGTATTTGTGGTGACAAATCTTCAATTGTTTGAACATTCGACTCAGCAGAGACGGCAATAATGGCTTCATCTGGTTTATGTTTGGGTTTGGCGACAGCAATGAAACCTTTATCACGAACTAACATAGCAGCATCAAATGGATTGGCGTAAATAATATCAATTTCATTATTTTCAATAGCAGCACGTTGAGTGTTGAAGTTATCATAAAGTTCTAAGTGGATATTTTGAGATAGCTGAATTTGTAGCCATGTATTGAAGATATACCAACCTGCAATATGTTTAGGTGAAAAATCAGGACTGACTGTCATTGTATATTTCATTAGCTTTTCTCCTCTGCAATCATTTTGGCGTAAAGTGGAATACATTCATTGATTTTTACACGCGAAGGCTTACGGCGTACGGAAGTATAGCCAATGATATTACCATTTCTGATATTGGGAATAACGGTTGCATAAACCCAATAATAAGCACCATCTTTGCGGAGATTTTTTACATAGCCATGCCACTTTTCATGTCGCTGTAGAGTGTCCCACAAATCTTTAAAGGCAGCAGCAGGCATATCGGGGTGACGCAGGATGTAATGTGGAGTACCGATTAACTCATCTTCGACAAAGCCAGACATTTCTACAAAAGACTGATTGCAGTGAGTGATAATGCCGTTAAGGTCAGTGCGAGAAACAATAAGTTTACCTTCAGGAAAAGCAACTTCTTTATCGCAGACAAGAAGCTTTCGTGATGTACCATCGTAGTATTGGATATGATGTTCTATGTATTCCTCGAAAACATCTTCAAGCTTCATATCTTGCATCGTACTTCCTCCTAGTCCACGATATTTCTTTGATTTTTAGACGTATTCTACCATTATTGCCCATGTAATAAATTTGTTGCCAGATAAGCGGTGATTATAGCAATGTAATACACAACTACATTGACATTACTCATATACATATGTCTTAGTGAGGTGTCTAATGTGTTGTATGGCTCTTATAAAGGGGCTGATTAAGTAGGAAGTGAGACTTTGAAATAACGGTATTACAATAGCTTATAGGTGGCACTAAAGTGTTGTTTCCTATAATTTTAGACAGCCTCCTAATGTATGGGCAAATTAAGCCCATAATTCCCACTCTTAAGAATATAGACGTTAAATCGAGATTTGCTATGACTGAAAAGACTCTAAGTAAAATAATGACAGTTTTGATTGTAGTTGGCTTATCAATTGCAGCGTTTGGTTTAGGCTTAGCCATATTTACTGATATGGTTTCAAAAGGTACACCAAGTGATATTATGCTCATCGCTCTACTTATCGCTGGTGGATTAGTAATTTCTGTGCCAGCAAAGATTTACCTAACGTTTCAATTAATGAAACGAAATGATGAAAAGCTACGAAAACATTAGTTCTGCTGATAACGTAAGTCTTTCATTTAATCAATGACATTATGTTGAGTGCTCACTTTTTGTTGATGAAGAGAAAATAATAAATATTTGTTAATTGTTCGTTAAGATATTGTTATCTAAGTTAAAATCTGTGCTATTCTTGTTTTTACATTCTCCCCACTAATCTAATATCTAATACAGAGTGCCAGATACGATGAATAAAACACTAAAACTTGTTCTTTATGCCATTTTCCTTTTTTTGCTAGTACTTGGCATATTCCGCTGTAGTGGAAATATGAATAACTCTGCTAGTGATACGCAAACGGCATCGAATGATGCTACAGCAGCAGATGAAACCAACTCGGCGGGTAATACACTTTCCAATGTTGTGGATGCGGTAGGTTCGGCAGGAGAATCAGTAGCCGATGGCGCAGCCCAAGCAAATGATGCCATGTCACAAGCAGCAGACGCGGTCGGTTCAACAGGAGGAGTGATTGCAGATGGAGCTGCTCAAGTTGGAGATGCTATCTCTGGAGCGAAAGATACAGTTGATAGTGCAGGTTCAGCAGTCGCAGACGGAGCCGCTCAAGTAGGCGATGCTGTTTCAGGTGCAATGGATGCTGCAAACTCAGCAGGATTAGCAATTGCCGATGGAGCAAGCCAAGCAGGAGAGGCAGCTTCAGAGACTGCCGATGCAATTAATTCAGCAGGTTCTACAGTCGCAGACGGTGCGGCTCAAGCAGGTGATGCTGCTACAAGCGCAATGGATGCTGCAGGTTCAGCAGTCGCAGACGGAGTAGCACAGGCTGGTGATTCTGTTGCAGAAGCTATGGATGCTACAGGATCAGCAATTGCCGATGGAGCAAGCCAAGCAGCAGATGCAATTAATTCAGCAGGTTCAACCGTTGCAGATGGAGTTGCACAAGCTGGAGATGCGATGTCAGGAGCAGCTGATGCGACGGTAGATGCATTAAAGTCAGGAACAGATACAACATCTGATGAAAATAGCGGCTCAACAGCAGACCAAGCTCAAACTACAGATGCAGCTACAGATACAACAAGTGATGAAAATCAGGCAAATGCTGATACATCAACTGAACAAGGTGCTGACACTACAGGCAATACCGATGCAGCCAATGCAGAAGACACAAACTCAAATCAAGGTGATGCAGCGAGTGATAAATCAAGTGATGCGAATACAGATCAAGCAGCAGAACCAGCTAAAGAAGAGGTTGCCGATGTAAGTGCAGATGCAGTA
>JALVRY010000377.1 GCA_027024625.1 Thiotrichaceae bacterium | reverse complement strand
GCGTGTACCGAGTAGCAAGAATACAGCTCCTGCTAGCATAAAATAAGAAATATGGGTGAATGTGAGCCAGCTTTTCCACTCGTCTGGAATAAAGCTATCAAAGCGTGGAAAGAAGTGGCGAACCAGTGTGAGAATGCCTGCGGAGCTAGCAAATAATAAAGTCAACACACCAATGGCAATAAAAAATTGAGACATATAATTGTTTTACGACATGATCAACAAAAAAGGTGAGCATATTCTTTTTAACGACTAAATGAATAAAGATTATCCTGAATCAATAGCTTATCCACTGTGCCGTAGTGAAGTCACTGATTCAAGATTATATTAAGAAAACTTTACATATGTCATTTGGAATTTTGAAAATAAACTATAATGTCGATTTTGTTTTACTGATAGGGTGAGTGGGAATGGAACAATTGGCTCGAATAGTAAATAGTGATAGCTTTATTATGAATCTAGTTATCACGGGATTAGAGCTTTTTATTCTGTTTGTACTGTTCTTTATTGTGCGAGCAGCAGGTGATTTTGTTTTTGATAAAATAGGCTCACTTAAGTTATTTGAAAAGTATATTCAACAGGTAAGTAAAATACGAAACATACTAAAGTTGATCTCGCTTCTTGTTTTTATTTCTTTATTCGTCGGGCTATTAAGCTTTAATTTATATCAAATTTATCAAGGGGTTGACCTACAAGTCTATACCGTTGATCTTATCGCTAAAATTCCCCCAAATTTTTGGAAAGAACTGGGAATTGCGATTGGTAAGATTATCGTTTTAGTTATTATTGCAAAATATATCAGTGGTTTTTTAGATAAGCAATTATCTAAATTAAAAGATAAATCTGTAAATTTTCAACAGCTTAGAGAAAACGATGAAAGTGTCACCTACTTCTTTAAGAGCCTTCGTAAGATTAAAACGATATCAATTTGGCTCATCGTTCTAATTGTTTCATTAAAGTGGAGTCCTCTACCAGAGTCGTTCGCTGACTATGTACTGCTCGCATTAGAAATTTATATCACCATTTCTATAGGCTTGCTCATTGTCAGTGCTGTGGCTGTATTGGTTGATAGCTTAGATGGGCTGAGTAAACGCTATGCCGAATCAAATGATTTATTAAGCTTCTATGACAATTTACGTGGACTTATCCCGTTATTACGCAAGTCGCTTGAATATATTATCTATGCCAGTGTTGCGACGACGGTTCTCAACTTAGCAGACTTTGTACCAAGTTTGGCTAAATATGGATCAGGAATCATTCAAGCGATTGGTGTCGTTTTTATTGCCCGTGTTGTCATTGAAGTCATGAATTTGTTGATTGATAGAAAATATCTGCATGATGGTATTGAGAGGGAAGAATTATTAAAAAACCAAACGATTTTCCCTATTGTAAAAAGTGTACTAACAGGACTGATCTACTTTGTTGCATTGGTGATTATTTTGAAAGGGGTAGGGATAGATCCAGTTCCTTTACTTGCTGGTGCTGGTATCTTGAGTATGGTTATTGGCTTAGCTATTCAGCCCATCATCAATGATACCGTTTCTGGTTTTCTTGTTATATTAGAAGGACAATTCAAAATTGGAGACTATGTTGAGACACTAGGAGCACGAGGCATTGTTGAAAAAATAACACTTCGGGTTACAAGTGTAAGAAGCCCTGATGGTCAATTACACATAGTCAGAAATGGTGAAGTAAAAGAGTTGGTAAATCACTCCTGCCAATACACTAATGCGATGGTTGAAGTTGGCATTGCTCATGATACAGATCTAGACAAAGCCTTTGGTGTGATAACTGAGCTAGGCAAAACCTATATGGAACAAGATGAAAATGTCTTGAAGCCAACCATTGTTCTTGGGGTTAGTGATATTAGTGGTCCAGAAGTCATTGTAAGAACAATGACAAGAGTAAAACCAGGTAAACACATGTCGGTAGCAAGAAGCTTACGAAAAGCAATCACAGAAAAATTTGAAGAAGAAGGGATTCAAATTCCGTTTAAAGGACGTTTTGTGTTGCCGAAAAGTTAATCTATTAGTGTTTAGAGTGCTACATGAAAGCAAAGCTACGAAAATGTACTAGAGTTTAAGTGAGGGGGGGATTTTTAATAGCATAAGGAGATGTTACTCATGACACTAATCGAAAGTTATCAAGCGTGGTGGAATTCACAGTCAAATTCAGGCTTTTTTTACTTCACCTATTTTAATGGAGATAGAAAAAGAACCGTTGATGTCGATGCAACGAGTTTTGCTATTGTGATTGATATGTTACGGAATGAAAAACCAGTGTATGGTGACCATACAACCTGTAATGTAACAACACAAAGAGAAGATGTTGGTGAAGGTGAGCAGTAAAATACGGCATCTGTGTAACAAGTATCGGATTTATAATGACTAAATCCGATACTATTAGGCCATCTAAGATTATCTAAGAATTATTTTTTCGGCATGTAAATATCCGTTGTCTTCCGCATCGACTCCCATTTCTAAGACTAACACGGCTTCTGCAATTAATTTCAGTTATGTGATGAGTTTTATAATTTTCCTACGATGCAACCAGCCGATTAAGCTGCATGTCATTTCTAAAAAATACACAACATTTAGCCACAGAATTATTTTTGTGCATATATCGCGTTCTGAGTAGTTATTTATATCAATCGTTGCAAAAGTATTGACATAAAAATACTGACTTCGACTTTGTTCAGCAGCGGAGTAGCTCCCTGAGCAAAGTCGAAGGGTACGGCTAGTCCCTTGCGAAGCTAAACCTGCGAGCTTGGAAGTGAGGCTTTAGCCTCGCCCGAGTGAAAAAATTACTAACCGTGCAAGCCCCTTGCGAAGCTAAAGCATCGCTTCCTGAGTGGGTGATACCATTGTGCTAAGAGCTTCAGTATGACTATACTTTTGCAATAATTAATATCCATGCCAATCTACCGTTTGTAGCACAATAGTGAATAAAAATTAAACAATATCTAAATCTACCAAGTCTCAGATGATAAGGCCAAAAATAAGTTAAGAATGGATAATTAGACTTGTTTTGGATATTTCAACAAAGCGATGATTTGCAAACGCTTTTTCTAAGTCATCAATATTTAAATCGAACAACTCAAGTAGTTCATTGTTACGAATATTTCCCGTTGAAATTAATAGTAATTTCCAAGGTATCCCTTGTATTAAAAAGGAATCTACAAAATCACTATCTCACTATCTTTAGTAACAACAATACGTTGTTCTCTCATAGAAAATTCATTAATGCTTTGGTCGGATGTACGGTTAGCTTTTGGTAAGCTTAACGTGTGCCGTACGTCATAGCCTGTATTTTTTAACTGTATTGCCAACTTTCTTGGTAGTTGTGCGTCAATTAGAAACTTCATGCAGCCAAATCAAGTGACTGTATGCGTTTTACTTGTGAAAGATGAGCTGCATAGCTTAGTACGGCATAAATATCATCTTGCTCTAAATCTTCATAGTCTTCTAGTATTTCATCAATTGTCATACCTGCACCCAACCACTCAAGCACGTTTTCTACTGGGTAACGCAAGCCACGAACGACGGGTTTACCATGACAAATTTCGGGGTTGATAGTAATACGGTCTTGTTGTGTCATTTTTACTTGCTCTATAAAGTTCGGTGGTGTCCTAAGTATATGTTAAAAACAAGAAGAAAACAGTGGCTTGACTAGATAATCAATCACTTATCAGCTTGCTACAGAGTAGTTATGTCTATTCATACATTTACTTCCTCTTCGGCATGTAAATATCCGTACAAGTCCCCTCAGCCACTTCTGATGAGAAGTTAATTGTCTCCGACAGTGTAGGGTGTGGGTGAATCGTTAAGCCAATATCTTCCGCATCGGCTCCCATTTCTAGGGCGAGTACGGCTTCTGCGATTAATTCACCTGCGTTTGTGCCGACGATGGCACAGCCGATAATTCTGCCAGTTTCTTTATCGAATAAAGTTTTGGTCATGCCTTCATTTCTGCCGATGGACAATGAGCGTCCGCTGGCAGCCCATGGGAATACGCCTTTTTCGTAGGCAATGCCTTCGGCTTTGCATTGTTCTTCGGTTTTGCCCATCCATGCGATTTCTGGGTCGGTGTAGGCTACGGATGGAATTGTGCGAGCATCGAAGAAAGCTTTGTGTCCTGCGATAACTTCAGCGGCAACTTTGGCTTCGTGCGTGGCTTTGTGTGCCAACATGGGTTGCCCGACAATATCGCCAATGGCGAAGATGTGATCAACATTGGTGTGCATTTGCTTATCAACATCAATAAAGCCCCATTCATTCACGGCTACGCCAGCTTTCTCAGCATCAATCAGCTTGCCATTGGGTGAGCGTCCGATGGAGACTAATACGCGGTCAAAGGTCTCTGTTTCAGGAGCTTTTTTGCCTTCAAAGCTACACACTAAGCCATCATCAGTCGGTGTGATAGCCGTAACTTTGGTATTGAGGTAAATATTGTCGTATTTCTTTTGGATGCGGCGTTGTAATGGGCGGATGATGTCTTTGTCCACCCCAGGAATTAGGCTAGGCGATAGTTCAACTACAGTGATATTCGAGCCAAGGGCATCGTAAACGGTTGCCATTTCTAGCCCGATGATTCCACCGCCAACAATTAATAATTTCTCTGGCACTTCTTCTAGCTCAAGGGCATCGGTAGAGTCCATTACGCGAGGGTCGTCCCAAGGAATAAAGGGAAGTTTCGTCACGCGAGAACCTGCGGCAATAATGCAATTCTCAAAACCTACCACGGTTTTATCGCCATTATCATTGATGACTTCGATAGTATTGGCAGAAGTGAATTTTCCGTAGCCCGTAACAATTTCAACTTTACGCTGTTTGGCTAACTGCCCCAAACCGCCCGTGAGTTTGTTGATAATGTCTTCTTTGTAGGCACGGATTTTATCAATATCAATTTCAGGCTTGCCGAAAGATACGCCATGCTCAGAGAACTCTTCTGCTTCATTGATGACCTGTGCCGTGTGCAGCAAGGCCTTAGATGGAATACAACCGACGTTTAAGCAAACACCGCCGATATTAGGATAGCGTTCGATTAAGATAACCTCTAAGCCTAAATCCGCAGCACGGAAAGCAGCGGTGTAGCCACCTGGTCCTGAACCGAGTACGACGACTTTGGCTGATTTATCTACATCGCCATCAAAGCTTTGTGCGGTTGGAGCAGGTTCAGCAGGTGCTTCTTGCTTAGTCTCTGGCTCAGCGACTTCTGCACTAGGCTCTTCGCTAGTCGATGCCTCACCAGAAGCATCCAACATAATCACAGCTGAACCTGTTGAAACATTGTCGCCCATAGCAACTAAGACTTCTTTCACCGTACCACTATGTGAAGAAGGAATCTCCATTGAGGCTTTATCCGACTCAACGGTGATTAAAGAATCTTCCGCTTGAATGCTGTCGCCTTCCGCGACGAGAATTTCAATGACTTCGACATCGGCAAAATCACCAAGATCAGGAACAGTAACTTCGATTAACTGGCTCATGTTGTTCTCTTTTTGTTCGGTCACTATTGAGGTAGCGACTACTAATTAACCACAGATAAACACAGATGCACACAGATAAAAGATTATAAATATTCAATTCTAGATAATATTACTATTCACGAAATTAACTTATTTTTGCTCTCATTCGTGTTTATCTGTGTGCATCTGTGGTTAATAAATTACAAAATCAGACGTCGTATATCTGACAGCATTTTACTCAAATGCGTAGTAAACCTAGCTCCTTCTGCACCGTCAATCACGCGATGATCATAAGATAGTGATAGCGGAACCATTAAGCGGGGTTCAAATTCGCTGCCGTTCCATACAGGTTGCATTTTGGAGCGGGATACGCCGAGGATGGCAACTTCGGGAGCATTAATAATCGGTGTAAATTTCGTGCCGCCAATACCGCCCAAGCTGGAGATAGTAAAGCAACCACCTTGCATATCGGCAGGTTTTAGCTTTTTGTCACGGGCTTTGCCTGCAAATGCACGGATTTCATTGGATATTTCGATCAATGATTTCTGATCCACATCGCGAATGACGGGTACAACCAAACCATCTGGCGTATCAACGGCAACACCAATGTGATAGTAATTTTTTTGGATCAGCGTATCGCCAGACGGAGCTAATGAGGTATTAAAACGTGGGTAAGCTTTTAGCGATGCAACTACGGCTTTCATAATAAATGCAAGTGGTGTAATTTTAACGCCTTCTCGCTCCATTTCTTTCGCCATCTGCTTACGGAAAGCTTCCATTTCAGTAATATCTGCTTCATCGTATTGGGTAACGTGTGGAATACTAACCCAGTTGCGGTGCAGGAATTCGCCTGTTAGCTTGTTGATTTTACTCAACTTCACTTCAGAGATATCACCCCATTGGCTGAAATCAACCTCAGGCATAGGAGCAATACCCAAGCTAGAGCTACCAGAAGCAGCTTTACCACCGCCGCTTTGCATGGCTTGCTTGATAAAGCTTTTTACGTCTTCTTTAACAATACGATTTTTACGGCCTGAGCCACTCACTGCACCTAAATCAACACCCAATTCGCGAGCAAAACGTCGTACAGATGGGCTGGCATAAGCCTTGCTAAAGCTCACTTCATCCACTACGGCAACAGGGGAGGGTTTAGCTGGTGTTTCAGGTACGGGGGCTGTTTTAACTTTTGGAGTTTCAGCAATTTTTTCAGGTTCTGCTGTGGCTTCTTCTACAGGTTCTTCTTCGGCTTCAGGTGCAGTCTCAATTGGCTCGATGCTAACGATAACAGAGCCTTCGGATACCATATCGCCCATCGAGACTTTCACGCTAACCACGCGACCTGATCCGCTGGATGGAATTTCCATTGAGGCTTTATCAGATTCAACCGTAATCAGTGAATCTTCTTCTGCAATCGTATCGCCTTCGCTGACTAGAATCTCAATGACTTCAACTTTGTCAAAATCGCCAATATCAGGGACGAGAATATCTTGTAATGCCATGATGTCTCCTCCTATGCCTGTAATGGGTTGGTTTTTTCAGTGTCTAAGCCATATTTTTCAATAGCTTCGGCGACCTTAGCGGCGGCAAGTGTTCCTTCGTCTGCTAGTGCTTTAAGAGCAGCAACAACTACGTGATAGCGATCCACCTCAAAGTGTTTACGCAACTGAGCACGGGTATCGCTTCGACCAAAACCGTCTGTGCCGAGTGTGGTGTATGCCATTGGAACCCAAGGAGCAACTTGTGCGGAATATGATTTAATATAATCCGTTGCAGCAATCGCGGGGCCACGTCGTCCTGTTAGTAGTTGGGTAATGTGTGGCACTTTGGCATCTTCTAGCGGGTGTAGACGATTCCAACGCTCAACCGCCTGAGCATCACGCATTAGTTCATTAAAGCTGGTACAACTCCAGATGTCTGCATCGACTCCCCACTCATCGGCAAGCATTTCACCTGCTGCAATGACTTCGCGGAGGATTGTGCCTGATCCCATAAGCTGGACTTTCTTTTTCTTCTTGCCGCCACCGCTAAACAAGTACATGCCCTTGAGAATGCCGTCTTCAACACCTTTTGGCATGGCTGGGTGCTGATAGTTTTCGTTCATCGCAGTGATGTAGTAGTAAATACTTTCTTGGTCAACATACATGCGGTTCAAACCATCATGGATGATCACTGCCATTTCGTAACTGAAAGTTGGGTCGTAGCTGATGCAGTTAGGAATCAACGCTGCTTGCACCATGCCGTGACCGTCTTGATGCTGTAGACCTTCACCTGCCAATGTAGTACGGCCTGCTGTACCACCGAGTAAGAAGCCACGAGCACGTGAGTCGCCCGCTGCCCAAGCCAAGTCGCCAATACGTTGGAAGCCAAACATGGAGTAGTAAATATAGAATGGAACCATGTTTACATTGTGTGTGCTGTAGGCTGTGCCTGCGGCTATCCATGAGGAGAATGCACCTGCCTCGTTAATGCCTTCTTCGAGGATTTGACCCGTTTTGTCCTCTTTGTAGAACATGACCTGATCTTGGTCTTGTGGTGTGTAAAGTTGCCCGACGGATGAGTAAATACCCAACTGGCGGAACATGCCTTCCATACCGAAAGTACGGGCTTCATCTGGCACGATAGGTACAATATTTTTGCCCATCTTTTTATCACGAATCAAGATATTGAGCATACGCACAAATGCCATTGTGGTAGACATTTCACGCTCGCCACTACCTTTAAGAATCGGGTCGAATACCGATAATTTAGGAATTTCAAGCGGTGCGGCGGCTGTTCTGCGTGAGGGAATAAATCCGCCCAATTCTTTACGACGTTCAAGAATATACTTGCGGTGTTCGCTGTCTTCTTCGGGAAGATAATAAGTAGCCGCTGCCGCTTCTTCATCCGTTAATGGAATATTGAAACGATTCTTAAATGTGACCATTTCATCTTCAGTTAGCTTTTTCTGTTGGTGAGTACGGTTTTGACCTTCACCCGCAGAACCCATGCCGTAGCCTTTAACGGTATGGGCTAAAATGACTGTTGGCTGACCTTTGTGCTTAACGGCTGCATCGTAAGCGGCATAGACTTTATGTGGATCATGTCCGCCACGGTTTAAACGCCAGATATCATCGTCCGACATCTTCTCAACCATTGCCATCAACTCAGGGTCTTTGCCGAAGAAGTTTTCACGTACATACGCACCATCTGTTGCCTTATAGTTTTGGAATTCACCATCGACGACTTCCAACATGCGAGCTTTTAACTTGCCGTCTTTGTCTTTTGCCAGTAGAGCATCCCAATAAGAACCCCAGATAACCTTGATGACGTTCCAGCCAGCACCACGGAAAATCGCTTCAAGCTCTTGAATGATTTTGCCGTTACCCCGTACAGGGCCGTCTAAACGCTGTAAGTTACAGTTAACAACCCATGTCAGATTGTCTAACTTCTCACGACCTGCAAGTGTGATTGCACCTAGTGTTTCTGGCTCATCAATCTCACCATCACCGACAAATGTCCAAACACGACGTTCTTTGGTGTCTGCCATTTTGCGGTCATGCAAATACTTCATAAAGCGAGCTTGATAGATCGCTTTGATTGGCCCTAGCCCCATAGAAACTGTAGGGAACTGCCAATATTCAGGCATTAACCAAGGATGTGGATAAGATGATAAACCACCGCCGTCAACTTCTTGGCGGAATTTATCTAAATCATCAGCGGATAAGCGTCCTTCCATAAAAGAACGAGCGTAAATACCCGGTGCAATATGTCCTTGGAAGAAAATTAAATCGCCACCATGCTCATGTGATGGAGCACGCCAGAAGTGATTGAATCCTACGTCATACAGTGTTGCAGAGGATGCAAATGATGCGATGTGACCACCTAGCTCTGAGCTTTTACGGTTAGCACGCACCACCAATGAAGCAGCATTCCAACGGATAAAAGAACGTAGGCGGGCTTCAATAGCGCGGTCGCCTGGCATTTGTGGCTCTAAGTGAGTGGGGATAGTGTTGATATAAGCTGTGTTGGCGGAGTAGGGGAGGTTAGCTCCACTGTGCCTAGCGGTGTCGATCAACTTCTCTAGTAAGAAGTGTGCCCGTTCCACACCATCAGCTTCAATAACACTTTCAAGAGATTCCTCCCATTCGTGGGTTTCCTGAGTGTCAATATCTTCGTTTAAATTCTTATGTGACATGGTATTTACCTGACTAAAAACCGATGCCGTACATTAGCTAGGATTCAGCATGAAGGCAATAAGTTTCGTCGAAGGTATTTATAGTTATTTAATTATCAATTGCTTACAGTGATAAGTTTTTCTCTTTTGCTTTAACAGCGGCAAAGTTTAGGCTTAAAAAGCCTACTAAAAACCATACTTTATCTCTAAGTTTATTGCTAAAGTTTCATTCATCAGCACAGGTTATATACTCCTAAATTTATTTGGGAATATATTGAGGAATTTATTTCTTAGTAGCCATTTATTAGCCATTTATCAAAAAATATGACTGCCTACATAACAAGCGATAAACCTCAAAATTATCCCATAATAGAAGCTAACCACCTAATTGGGACCTTTGCACGGAAGATCTAACGAATAAAAAAAGGCTTGAATTCCCCCTGTTCTGCTTAAAAAATCAGCCAATAGCTTCAGCTATTACCTTCATTTTTAAGCAAAATAGGGAAAATTACGCTCTTTTTTCTTTAGTTATCCTTTCATGTAAAGGTTCTAATTATTCACATGCGTAACAATAATCTGGCTGCCATCGGGCGGGGTGGTTTTGATGACTGCGTCAAAATGACCTGCTTTTGATCCGCTGAACTTTTTGTAATGCCTAGCTTTAATGGATTCAATCTCTGTTCCGTTGGCGGCTTTTAGTGTAACGAGAATGTAGCCGGGTAAACGTATCACGCGGTGTTGCATGGTTTTGAGTTTGGTGTCTCCTGTTACGTTGTAGCCATTCTTTCCTTTGCTGGATTTGACGCGGGAAAAGGCAATTTTATTGGAATCAATTGAGGTGATGGTATAACCCTTTGC
>JALVRY010000376.1 GCA_027024625.1 Thiotrichaceae bacterium | reverse complement strand
TAGAGGTGCAAGTCACCGATCAAGCGGGGAGTTCCGTAACCGCGACATGGGCGGTCTCAGTAGACAATTCTCAGTTCATCTTTATTGACCCAGCATCACCGACCAACGGCGATGGAACAAAGTCCAACCCATTCAACACAATGGTTGGCATTAGCACAGCGCAAGGTACAACTCAAAGCCCATACGCGGGGAAAGCGGTTATTCTACGCGCTGGAACTACTGCGTTCTATGGCCCTGAGTCATCCGGTAATTACAGAATGACTCCAGACACTAAGAATCCGAATGTGTTTTTAGGCTATACAGGAGAGATAGCAGTTCTGGACATGAGTGCAGGTGCGTTCCAAAATTATGGAATGTCTGACACCTATTTCGGACAACTTACTCTTAAGAATGCAAAACCCGATGGAATTGACCTTTCTGGTGAGACAGACACATTAATGTACTTTGATTGGGGGGCAACAAACCGAACTACATTCTTTGAAAACCGTTTTGAAAATTTGTATTGGTACTCAGGAGCCGGGTCTAGTTCAAACCAAGCCGCTATTGTATTTTGGAACCCTGGTTCGATGAGGCAGTATTTTGCCGCAATAAGTAATATAATGAGCGGCTATAGCGTGTCATTGACCGACCTGTTTAATATACGTTACATCGTTCAAGACAAAAATGTATTTGAAGACAGCGGAGCCGACTTCGTTGAGAATGGCGGCTTTAACGTTAAGTCTGATTTACAGTATGTTTCTATCCGCGAGAATACAGCAAACGTATCATTCAGCTTCGCAGTCGGATTATTACGCTTTTTGAATCAGGTTCAGAGCTACCCAAATGACAACATAGAGATTGCCTATAATCGTGGACTCTTTTCTGCAACAGATAACGCGATGTTTTTATATCAGTCCACGAACGGCTCTCCAAACGTTTGGGTATATCGGAATACACTACTCGGAAACATCAAACAATTTGACGTACCGGGAACTGTTTTGTACGAAAACAATGTCATAGTCAACGATACAAATTACGACGGCACAATGTGCGGAGCATCAGAATCAACTTTATCAGAATGCACCATTCTTAACGTAAATTCGAATACCTTTTCTGTAGACAACCCTACCGGAAATATTTTTAGCCGTACTAGTGACCAAGTAATCAATAAAAATGGTGATCTTAGAGGGGAAGCATCAGCTTATTTAGGGAGAGTTGGATATCAGATAACTGGAAAAGTGACCCTACCTAAGCCCCCGACCTCTACAAATGTAAAATAAGCTTCAGACAGAACATTAGCTCTCATCTCCGCTACCGTATAATATTCTGTCACATTCGAAGAGACGGTCAATCTTTGACAATTAAGGTTTCAATCGTTTGCAAAAGTTCCGATCTATCCTTCTCCGACCTCTTTATTAACTCCTGTCTCAGCACAGCAACTTCTTGTTTAAGGCGCTCAATTTGAAACATTAATAGTTCAATAGATTTGCTGATTTCTTTGGGAGAGTTCTTCGTGAATACAGCACCTTTGTAGAAATGCTTTTGCAGTGTTTTTGTTGCCGAGAGGAGAATAGGTTTATTCACTGATACAGCCTCATAGGCACCACAAACAAGGCAGTATTCCCTTTTTGTTAACACGATTATTGCATCCGCATTACAAAGAAGAGCATCATAATCCTCCTGACTTAAGAAACCAGTGGCCCGTATATTACCATGCATTACGGGGTTATTCCTCTTAAGATAATTAGCACCATTCCCAGTAACCCATATCATAATATTATCCTCAAGCATCCGGGCAGCTTCGAAGATCTCTTGGATTGGTTCATCATCTGACCAACTACAAATTAATACCAGAGTAAAATTTTGGTTATTTCCTTCCCGAATCGACGGACGTTTTTCATGATATTGGCATTGAATCTTTGGTATAGGATCTGGAAAAATAAAGGCAGTGCCTCGATTCTTTCTTACCTTTTCAGCCAGAGAATGATTAGTTACAAGAACAATGTCGGCTTTACAGTTGATCCACATATACAATGTAGTCAACAAAGAGAACTTCCCTTCAATAGGAATAAGGCCTGAGTTATGAGCATCAATAATAACACCATGACGGTAATAACGACCGGACAAAATAACAGTTATTGCCAACACAATAGACGGATTTTGAGCAAACACCAACTCTGGTTTTTTTGTTCTAATCTCACCTATTGTCCGACATATAGAAATCAAATACCGAATCAGTCTAGGCTTCTCGATGATAATCTCTACTAACTCTGTATTGAGAAGATTACTCATTGATCGATTCCTTCTCTGCACCTCCCATGTAATCCACAAACTTTTCATTTTTTGTAACCAATATTCATATATAAATTATAATCGATTTTTTCACACTTAAAGCGAGACAACAACGGATTTCCATTAGTCTCACAGTAATCACCCATTAATCACTTCATTCATTGTAGAGACGAATGATGCCACCATCTGTTTTCTCTGATACTTGCTAAGAAAATTTTCCCTAGCTTTCCTCCCCAACGCTTCCCTTCTGCCACTATTTATGATTAGAGATTCAATTCGCTTGTAAGCACCGGATATATCCTCCTCTTTGTAGAATAGCGAATCCAAGTTTTCTTCAAGAATAGAATTTACCGAAATGTTCGTCGAGGTCACGATAGGCAAGGCGGCACGCATATATTCCACTATTGAAAGGCACATCGCTTCCCCTTTAGACGGATGAAAGGCAATATCGCACTGCGCCAATATCTTCGGAACATCAGTTCTCTTCCCTAAAAATTCAACCTTTTCGGTTATGCCTAATTCTTCCGCCAATGTTATATATTTATTCAGGTCCGGGCCGTCGCCGACTACTACATATCGAATATCAACCTCAGGCACACTTGTCACCAGATCTTGAATCACTTCCAGGGCAAATCCTATACCCTTGTATTCGACAACCCTACCAACAGTCACAATAGTAACCTTATTCTCTAAGGCCTTCTCTGAAAGGTAGCGCTTATAATATTTACTATCTTCAATGCCGTTTGTCACGAGATGTATCTTTTTTTTAGGTAAACAATTTACTTCAGCCAACCTTCTGCAGACATATGGACTCACGCCTATAGCAGCATCAACTGAAAATACACCCACAGCATTGATTACCTTTTTAAGAGATTTTTTAACTCCTCTTGCAGGGGGTCTGTATCCAGGAGAATGATCATGCACAATGATCTTTATACCGAATATATGAAGTAGCAGATATGACCATGAATTAGTCGGCCTGTCAGTCAGATAAACAACATTTATTCTGCTTCTCAAAAGGTAAGACAAGGAACGAAGAGATTGCTTCAAGCTACTAAAGGAGAGATCGAACTCATCAACAGGTATTCGACATTCTTCTAGAATCTTTGGATAATTGCTTACAGACGGAAAGCAGACCATACATGTGCCAGACTCCTCAAGCACATGGGTATTGATATAACACCACAACCTTTGAATCAAAAACCATGCGTAGCCCGTAGAAGAATCAAAATTACCGACACAGAGAAGTTTTCTATTTTTCA
>JALVRY010000375.1 GCA_027024625.1 Thiotrichaceae bacterium | reverse complement strand
ATCAGAAGGCACTGTCATTCGTGTCCAAAAACATGCCGTTGCTTCTGTTGTACCTAAAGGAACAATGAAAAATCTTTAAGAGCTTTATCCTAAAAATAGAAGCGATACCATTTAGGTATCGCTTCCTACTTGGCAGATGCTTCTAACTGCTTTAAAAATAAACAAATCACCAGCGTAGGTTAAGCTTAGATCCTTATACTTCCGCACTTTGATAAAATAAAACCCAGAACCTATATTGGGAAACGCTAACAATGAACCGATACCCTCTCTGGAAATATTTACTAATTATTACTGTTGTTGTCATTAGTACTATTTTCGCCTTACCAAACATTTATCCTTCTGACCCTGCAATACAAATTACCGCAGTCAATGATAAGCCTGTTGATGAAGCACTTGCCAAACGCTTATCAGCCCTGCTTGCAGAAAAGAAGATTCCCGAAAAAGAAATAGACCTTGAAAAAGGAAAATTATTACTTCGTTTTGACCAGCCTAATGTTCAATTAAATGCGGCTGATGTCATTAAAGATGAGTTAGGCAAACAATATGTTGTTGCGCTCAACCTTGCTCCTGCAACACCAAAATGGTTACGCAGCATTGGTGCAAAACCCATGTATTTAGGGCTAGACCTGCGTGGCGGTGTTCACTTCTTAATGGAGGTCGACACCTCAGCAGTAATAGACAAAAACCTCAACCCATTTGTGCGTGATATAAAAGACTTACTGCGTAGTAAATCTATTCGTTACAGCTTGGTTGCACGTAAGGGCGATACACTAGTCGCAAAATTCAAAGATGCAAATGCAGCGGAGCAAGCCTTCAATGCACTGAATTCAGAATTTCGTCAACAGCTCGATATTACGCAAGATTCAACAGGGCTAGAAATCCACGCAGTAATGAACAATAAAACGCTAACAGAGATTAAGCGTTTTGCAATCAAACAAAATATTGTGACCTTGCGTAAACGGGTAAATGAATTAGGTGTTTCTGAGCCAATCATTCAACAACAAGGTTTAGAACGAATTGTTGTTCAATTACCGGGTGTTCAAGATACGGCTCGTGCAAAAGAAATTTTAGGTGCAACAGCAACCTTAGAATTCCGCATGGTGGATGAGCAAAACAGCCCTTTCCAAGCCAAATCAACAGGACGCGTTCCCGCCAGCAGCAAACTTTACGAAGAGCGTAATGGCAACCCCATTTTGCTAAAACGTAGCGTCATGTTACAAGGTGACAGCATTATTGATGCATCATCAACCTTTGATCAAAACAACGAGCCTGCCGTTAGTATTACGCTTGATAGCAAAGGTGCTAAGCGATTTGCAAAAGTCACAGGTGCTAATGTTAAAAAACTCATGGGTGTTGTATTTATTGAAACAAAGATCACAACAAACATGGTCGATGGTAAAAAGGTCGCCGAAAAAGTTACCACAGAAGAAGTCATTAATGTTGCTCGAATCCAAGAGCAATTAAGTAAACGCTTCCAGATTACGGGGCTAGATTCAACCAAAGAATCCCGTAACCTTGCTTTACTGCTTCGTGCCGGTGCATTAGCCGCCCCTGTTTACATCGTCGAAGAACGCACCATAGGCCCAAGCCTCGGACAAGAAAATATCGACAACGGTTTCACATCCGTCAAAATCGGTTTCATTCTCGTCTTAATCTTTATGGCGATTTATTACCGCGTCTTCGGTCTCATCGCCAACGTCGCTTTATCACTAAACCTTTTACTCATCGTTGCCGCACTTTCAATTATGGGGGCAACACTGACGCTACCCGGTATTGCAGGTATCGTACTAACCGTGGGTATGGCAGTTGATGCTAATGTTCTGATTTATGAACGGATAAAAGAAGAACTGCGGAATGGAGTCACCCCGCAAACAGCCATCAAGCTAGGTTATGAAAGAGCCGTTTCTACCATCGCCGACGCAAATATCACCACCTTAATTGCAGCCATCGTTCTCTTTATGTTTGGTACAGGTGCAATCAAAGGCTTTGCAGTGACCCTTGCTATCGGAATTGTATCTTCTATGTTTACAGCCATTATGGTGACACGAGCCATTGTAAATAAAGTCTATGGCAATCGCCGTGTTAATAAACTGTCAATATAGGAGGAGTTAAAAATGTCTAAAGAAAAAACTATTAATTTTACAGGCGGGCGAAAAATCGCTCTTACCATTTCTATCCTTCTTATCTTAATTTCGATTGGATCGCTTGCCTTTAAAGGCCTAAACCTTGGTTTAGATTTTACAGGCGGAACATTAATTGAAGTCGCCTACCCTGAGAGTGTCAAACCTGAAAGCATCCGTACACTGTTAGAAACAAAAGGCTTTAAAGATACAACCGTACAACACTTTGGCACATCCAAAGATATCGTGATTCGCCTTGCCCCACAGGAAGGAGCAGATAAGAGTAAAGTCATTGAAAATGTTATGGATGTATTGCATGCAGACAATCCCAATGCCGTTAAAATCCAAGGTGCAAACCTTGGTGCTCAAATTGGTGAAGAACTACGTGAAGATGGTGGCTTGGCAATGTTATATGCCCTTATCGGCATTCTAATCTACGTTGCCTTACGCTTTGAACTACGCTTCTCTGGCGGTGCAATTTTTGCCTTGGTACATGATGTTGTTATCACTTTAGGCTTTTTCTCAGTCACACAAGTTGAATTTGACCTCACCATACTCGCCGCTATATTGGCAATTATTGGTTACTCACTGAACGATACCATTGTTGTATTTGACCGTATTCGAGAAAATTTCCGCATATTCTTAAAGCAAACACCTGAACGAGTCATCAATATCTCAATCAACCAAACGCTTTCAAGAACCATAGTCACCTCATTAACAACCTTATTGGTTCTTATTGCATTGTTCTACTTTGGCGGCACAATCATTCACGGCTTTGCCCTAGCGATGATAGTTGGCGTGGTTGTCGGTACATACTCATCCATCTACATCGCAAGTAGCTCATTACTCATGATGGGAGTCACCAAAGAAGCCCTAATGCCACCTGAAAAAGAAGATGATGAATTAGAGCAAATGCCTTAGAGCTGAGCTTATGCTGTTTATTAACCACAGATGCACACATAGCCACAAGGACGTGGCGTAGTAGAACAATGCAGGAGCAATTGTCGAGATAAACACAGACCAAAAGTTTGTCTTTACAAACACGATGCGAAGCGAGTGCTTGTAAAATCCCCGTTTTATCGCCCTAAAAAATTATTCAATTTTCCGGAAAAAGGCGTGCATGTTTGAGGGAATGAAGCTTTGCGGAATGAGCGAGTTCACGCCGCCGGAAAATTGGATGATTTTTTAGGAAATAGCGATAATGTCGGGGTGTCTTTTTCTTTGGATACTTTCTTTTATTCGGCTCGTCCATGAGCCTCACCCCTCGGGCTGACGTGAAAAATTGTTCCTATAATTTTTTGGACAAGCAAAAGAAAGTATCTCGTCGCCTAAACACAAACTAAGAAAAGAATCACTGAAAGCACAGGCGACGCAGCAATTCTCAATTTGAAATTAGCCGATAAATCTACAGAATCTCCCCGTATAAATAATAAAAA
>JALVRY010000374.1 GCA_027024625.1 Thiotrichaceae bacterium | reverse complement strand
GGATAAGAACATTGTCTAATGCGGAGCGTTTTTGGCTGATTTCAAGTTCACTATAGCCGTTTGCACGTTTGAACTCATAGTGTAGCTCTGTAAGGCGTTGTTGTTCTGCTTTATTATCAAATTTAAGTTTCTCGGATAAAACTAAAGCACCGCCTGAACGTAAGCCAGCATGGATTTTTTCTAGTAGTGCTAAACGCTGCTCTTTGGGTAAAAATTGTAAGGTGAAATTAATGATGACTAAGGATGCGTTATCAATATCTATTGCTTGAATATCGTTACAATGGATAGAAACACTAGCATTTGGAATGTGACGCTGCAAAACCTGTTTGCAGCGTTGAGTCATTGCGGAGGAATTATCAACGCAGATAAACTCAACAGAGCGGTCTCGCACCTGCTGAGCCATTGAGAGTGTAGATGCTCCTAAGGATGAGCCAAGGTCGTAAACACGCGTATTTGGCTGGATGTATTGCCGTGCAAGCACACCCAATAAAGAAATAATCGCATCATAACCAGGAACAGAGCGACGAATCATATCGGGGAAGACATCCGCAACGGCATCGGTAAATGCAAAATCTACCAACTGAGATTGAGGTGTGGAAAATAAATCATCTTTTGAAGATTTTTGTTTCATAAAGAGCTTAATTTAATAGTAAGTGCTAATCACTTATTCCACTTCTCCAGCCCACTTGGCATCGCCCGCTAAGCGATCAAACTCAATATTTTCACCCGTACGTTTGCCTGCATCGCTTCCCATAAAAAACAAATAAGGACCAACAAGTGCTTCTGGTCTGGCGACTGTGTTTGGATCCTCACCCGGGAAGTTTAATGTACGCATTTGGGTACGAATAGGGCCTGTATCAATGCGGTTAACTCGCATAAAACCATCGGCTCTATCATATTCATCTGCCAAAATATCGCACATGGCATTCAAGCCGCCTTTGGCAACACCAAATGCACCAAAATAGGCTTTGTTTGATTTGTGTCCGGAGAAAATAATTGATGGGTCTTCTGCTTTTTCTAACTCGGGCAAGCAAGCACGAAGAAGTAGATAATTTGCCTGCAAATTAGACATTGTAACCTTGCCCCATAACTCTGGCTCGTAGTTTTTGAATGAGGTAAAGGTGGGGAGATTTGCCGCATTAACGACGACACCGTCAAGTCGCCCTAAGTTTTCAATAATTGATTCAACCATTTCTTCATAATGCCCGCCATGTGCCCCCTCTAAATCAAGTGGGTGAATGATTGGCTCTGGGTATCCTGCTGCGGTGATGTCGTCGTAAACCTTTTCGAGTTTTGGGATAGTTTTACCTAATAAAACGACGGTAGCTCCAAAACGTGCATAAGATTTGGCGATAGCAGAACCTAAGCCTGAACTGGCTCCCGTGACAATAATTACACGGTCTTTTAAAAAGTTTTCTTCTGGTACATAGTTGAGTAAGTCTGTATTCATTGGCTTAGGGACTCCATACATTGAAGCGGTGCAGTGTAACGCTTAGAGCCGATACAGTAAAAAAAATATTAAAAAATTATAATTTATCATAGTTTTGACCTTTGGCAGCAAAATAAGGTATTGCAATACTATTGTTTAAAGCCTCGCTTCCTACTTAATCTCAAGGCATCTCTGATCAAGTCCAAAATATTGGAAGTGACACTTTAGTGTCGCCAGTAAGGTATTGAAATACTGTTGTTTCGGGCGAGGCTAAAGCCTCACTTCCTAACTTAATCAGAGTTGCTTTAATGATTGCTGAGAGCCACCCCGATGATAAGGAGATGATGGTTAAGGTGATTGTTACCTTGATGATAAATAAATAGCAGATTGAAATGCACCGAAATAATGCATTAGCATTTAATTATGCCCTTATCTGAGCATCTACGAACCCCTAACCTTTTATAGCCTATTGATAGGTACATTATCCCGTTTTTAATTATTTGGCATAGATATTGCTTAGTTAATACAAAATAGTTAACAAGTAGAGAACATCCATGTTATTCGGACGAACTAAAAAGAACCCCATTAAAATAGCAGATAAAAAAGTCAAAGAATGGAAGTACGCGGCGTGTGGCTATTGCTCGACGGGCTGTTCCATTGAGGTGGGCTTTAATGCAGAGGGCAAGCCTGTTTCTTCTCGCGGTGTGGCGGATGCGGATGTGAATCGTGGCAAGCTGTGTTTGAAAGGTATTTTTGAGCATGAGTTGTTTGATTCGGCAGGGCGTGGCACGCACCCGATGATTCGTGATCATTGGCATGAGGACTGGAAACGCACAAATTGGGATACTGTATTAGATAAAACCCACGATGAGATCAAGCGTATCCAAGAAAAGTATGGGCGTGATTCCTTCGCTGTTATTTCGACAGGGCAGATGCTGACCGAGGAGTTTTACACGCTCGGCAAGCTTACTCGCGGCTTGATTGGTACAAACAACTACGATGGTAATACCACACTCTGCATGGCTTCAGCGGTATCGGGTTATAAGCGTTCTTTTGGTTCTGATGGCCCTCCTGGGTGTTACGAAGATTTTGAGCATACGGATTGCCTAATCGCTTGGGGTTCTAATTTGCCTGAGCAGCATCCGATTATTTATTGGCGGATGAAGGAGGCACAGGAGAAGCGAAACTTCCCGCTAATCGTTATTGACCCGCGTGTCACGATGTTGGCGCAAAATGCCCATATGCACCTTGCGATTACACCGGGTACGGATGTGGTGCTGCAAAATGCCATGATGTATGTGATTCTGGATGAAGGCCTGGAGGATAAGGAATATATCGAAGCCAATACCAATGGCATCGAAGAATTACGGGCAGAAGTGGCGAATTATGACCCTGTGATCGCTCAAAAAATCTGCGGTATTGATGAAGATACGATTCGCAATGTCGCTCGCTTATTTGCCAAATCTCCAGCGGCAATGCAAATCTGGACAATGGGAATTAATCAATCAACGCACGGTTCGGATGGCGTGGTCGGTATTAATAATCTGGCACTGTTAACAGGTAATATTGGTAAACCTGGCGGTACATCGTTATCTATTACAGGGCAATGTAACGCAATGGGTACGCGGGAGTGGTCATCATGCTCTGGCTTGCCGAATCATCGCTATTTAGAAAATAAGCAAGATCGTGAGGATATTGCTAAGTTTTGGAATATTGATCCTGAATTTTTCCCTAAAAAACGCGGTATGTTCCAGACTGATATTTATGCGGCGATTGAGACAGGCGAAATTAAGGGTATTTGGCTAATTGCAACCAATCCCATGTCATCGTTGCCTAATACTGCTCGTATTCGTAAAGCGATGGAAAAGTTAGAGTTCTGCGCCGTGCAGGATTGTTACGAAGACTCAGAGAGCGTCCAATATGCTCATGTTTATATGCCTGCTGGCACATGGGCAGAGAAGGATGGTGTAATGACTAATACGGAGCGTCGTATTAACCGTATTACGCCATTAATGCAGCCTCCCGCCGAAGCCAAGCCAGATTTATGGATATTTAACCGTATGGCGGAGCGTTTTAATACGGAAGGCAAAGTTAACTTCCCTGAAAAAGCGGGCGATATTTTCCTAGAA
>JALVRY010000373.1 GCA_027024625.1 Thiotrichaceae bacterium | reverse complement strand
AGACTTTGAAGACAGCAAATACCACGTATTGATCGCAACCGATGTTGCCGCTCGGGGTTTGCATATCCCCGATGTGACCCATGTTTTCAACTACAGCCTGCCACAAATTGCCGAAGATTATGTCCACCGCATCGGCAGAACCGCACGAGCGGGAGCGTCGGGTGAAGCCTTTAGTTTTGCCTGTGAAGACTCCGCTTTTTATCTGCCCGATATTGAAAAATACATCGGTAAACGCCTACCAATGGAGCAAGTCAGCAGTGATTTACTTGCTGATGTAAAAAAGGCGGTTTATATCAAACGTGATCGACCTTTTTCTCATAATAGGAATAAAGGTAAACCCAAAGGGAAACGAAACTATAGTAAGAATAAAAACTGGAAAGGTAAGTCAAAACCAAACCAAACCAAAAAAATAAAAAAGTAGAGGGTCTACCCATAAAATAGGTAGTGTTTTGGAAGGATTCGTACTTCTTTAGTTTATCAATGCTAAATAGTCTTTGAAGAATTCAATAAATTTTCCTACTTGTCTTGGCGGATATTTTTGACTTGGATAAATTAGTTGTAATCCTATTGTTTTATGATCACTCTCTTGGAAGCCAAGTGTAAAATTGTAGATACCTATGCCTATGGGGAACTTACAAAATATGATTACTCACACCCTGCTCCCTAGAATAAACTTGTTTCTGAGATTGTTAGTCTTTCTAGAAGTTTGTCTGATAAAAAGAGCCGCAGCGAGGAAAGTCTAGCTAAATTCAGATTTTCTACAGTAGATTCACTATTCCCTGATAAGCTTCTAAGTAGGGAATAGATATTTACAGGTATTTACCAAGCAATTATAGAAGAGCCTATTTTAATATGCGACAAATCGTACTAGATACTGAAACTACGGGCTTAGAGCCAAAAGACGGGCATAAAATTATTGAGATCGGTTGTGTTGAAATGATCGGTCGTAAACTTACGGGTAATAATTATCACCAATATCTGCAACCTGATCGGGAAATTGATGCCGGTGCAATGGAGGTTCATGGTATTACTAATGAATTCCTTGCGGATAAACCACGTTTCGCTGATATTGCAGATGTATTTATGGAATATATCAAAGGGGCTGAATTAATTATTCACAATGCGCCTTTTGATATTGGCTTTTTGAACCATGAACTTAAGCTAGCTAACTCGCCTTGGAAAAGAATTGAAGACCACTGTGAGGTTACAGACTCATTACAGATGGCTCGTAGTATGTTCCCAGGGCAAAAAAATAATCTAGATGCACTCTGCCGTCGTTATCTTATCGATAATACGCATCGTACTTTACATGGGGCATTACTTGACTCTGAGATTTTGGCAGATGTCTATTTAATGATGACAGGCGGTCAGGTTTCACTGTCACTAGGGCAAGATGAAATAGGTTTGGGGAGCACAAAATCAATGATTCGACGTTTACCTGCGGATAGGCCTCGTTTAAAAGTACTTCGAGCGACAGATGATGAGTTGGCTGCTCATGCTGAAAGCTTACAAGCAATCGAGAAAAAAGCAGGTGTTTGCCTCTGGAATAATTGACTGTGCTATGCTTGGTAGACAATAAATCAAATAACTATATCCATCGGAGGATTTAATGAATAAACAAAAAATTTGGCTAAACTTATCTATAGCTTGGCTTTTACTCCTATTATCATCAACCGCCAATGCAGCAGAAGGCGTTGGCTCTATTTTTGATTCTATGAATGGCGTTATGGCTGCCGTCATGTTTTACGACGTGTTTCCAGGTGAAGGTGAAATGCCTTTTATCATTGCTTGGTTAATTACGGGAGCAGTTTTCCTTACTATACGTTTTGGTTTTGTTAACCTCAGAATGATGGGACATGCCTTCCAGATCATTCGTGGAAATTACCAAACATCTGATGCGAAAGGTGAGGTTACTCCTTTTCAGGCATTGACTACGGCTCTATCTGCAACGGTTGGTTTGGGTAATATTGCAGGTGTAGCAATTGCAATTATCATCGGTGGTCCTGGAGCGATCATTTGGATGATTGTTGCAGGCTTCTTTGGCATGACATCAAAATTTACCGAAGTCTCTCTTGCTCAAATGTACCGCGAAGTACGTCCAGATGGTCGGATTATGGGGGGAGCGATGGAGTATCTTTCCAAAGGATTTGCCGAAAAAGGGATGCCAACTATTGGCAAAGTATTAGCGATTATTTTTGCAATGTTGACTATTGGTGGTTCGTTGGGAGCTGGTAATGCTTTCCAAGTGAGTCAAGCCGTTGGTGCAGTTAAGAATGAAATTCCATTTTTTGCCGGTGGTAATGAGTGGATGTTGGGGATTGTTTTAGCGTTTGCCGTTGGTATCGTTATTATCGGTGGTATTAAACGTATTGCTAATGCGGCAGAAGCGATTGTACCAACAATGGTGATTATTTATATCGGTACTTGTATTTGGATAATTCTTAGTAATATGTCAGCAATTCCAGAGGCATTTGCGACGATTTGGCATGGTGCTTTTACACTGGATGCAGGAATCGGTGCATTGGTGGGTGTTATTGTTCAAGGCTTTAAGCGTGCTGCATTTTCAAGTGAAGCAGGTATTGGTTCTGCCGCGATTGCACATTCCGCAGCAACGGTTAAATACCCAGTTAGACAGGGCTTGGTTGCTTTATATGAGCCATTTATTGATACCATTGTCATTTGTACAATGACTGCCTTGGTAATTACAATTACAGGTGTTTATGATTCTGTTGATCCATCAATTGTTGCAATCCGTGAAGCAAAAGAAGGTGCAGCATTAACAGCTGAAGCCTTCCGCTCAACGATTAGTTGGTTTCCTATTATTCTTTCTATTTCAATTGTATTATTTGCTTACAGTACAATGATCTCTTGGTCATACTACGGTGAGCGTTGCTGGACTTACATTTTTGGTGAAAATTTCACGCTAGTCTATCGTTTAACTTTTATTGGATTTATCGTATTAGCCTCAGTCAGCAGTGCTAGCAGTATTTTAGATTTTAGTGATCTGCTTATTTTGACGATGGCATTTCCTAACTTTATTGGTCTCTATTTGTTGCATGGCAAAGTTAAAACAGCTTTAGCTGATTATAGAGCGAAGCTTAAATCAGGTGAGTTAGATCGAGAAGTAGGGCGGTAAAAACTCTACGACAGGTAGACTTCAATTATTGGGGTCTACTTGTGTAAAAGGTGGCTTGCTCCAGAGTAGGGCAATGCGCTTCTTCCAGTATCATTTGTATCGTTTCTTAATTATGGAATTCTATTTTCCATTCAATCAAATCGCTTTCAATTTACCCACAAACTGATAAGCCATCTGTGAGACATCCATAAACTCTTGGGTGTTTATAGGTAAATCCACCATGCCGCGTAATGCAAGTTGTATGTAGTCATCGTAAAGGTCGCCTGCGGGTGTACCAAACGCTCCTTCTCCACGCCATGTTTGGCTAAATTCTCCTTGGAATTTATCGCCTTTGCTTATCATTTCGTAGCTGGATTTTGGTAGTAATGCCAGAGGCTTGGTTACGCCTAGCCAATAATAGTTGAGTAATTCTTGCAGATAGCTTTCGGCATCTT
>JALVRY010000372.1:1679-3572 GCA_027024625.1 Thiotrichaceae bacterium | reverse complement strand
ATCGTCTCTTCCCTAAAGATACTCGCTAGACTAGCTAAAAAATAGACAGACAGCGTCAACGTCAACAATGCTGAAAGCGAACCGTGTGCAATGTTGTTAGGGGTACTTGGTATGTGTGTAATCTAATTCCTTCTAAGCCCCATCGTCCATTGATGAATGTAGGTGTTTTTGATATTGTCTTTATAACTAATAGTTATTATTTCACAGTTTTTTGGATTATGCATCTGTTCGAATTGCTCAACAGTTAAATGTAAAAATCGAGTGACAAAGCATCTCAATGTTAACCCATGACAAACAATCAAGATATTCTTTTTACTACTACGATTCACCTGTCTCACTAAACTTTCTAGAAAGGCAGATGTTCTATCGTAGCAATCTGCTGGAGACTCACCACCTTTAAAGCGATAGTAAACCAGCCGTGAATCTTTCTAAGTTCATGCTGCCCTTCTGGATTCCCATACCCTACATCAACTTCACGTAACCTTGGATCTTCATATATTTTAATATCATTTGACTCTAGACCTGCGCCTTCAATTATCCCTTGTAATGTTTCTCGAGTACGCTGATATGGTGAGGAATAAACTAATGCGCTCTCAATAAACTCCTTGCTTATTACTGAGCCAGCATCTTCGCCTGCTGAACACCCAAGTCTGATAATGGAATTGCAGCATCTTTTTGTTTAAAAGCGTTCATTTTCCCTGTATTTGCTTCAGATTCTCCATGACGTATCAATTTAATAATCATGTTAGCTACCTCTTCGAGTTGGTGTTACTGAAATAACAACATCCGCTCTAGCGGCTTCACGGCTTTTACTCTAATATTCTCATCAACAACAATTTCATTACTCATCTTTTCTAAAGCCTCCGCTAAATTATGCAAACTGTTCATTGCCATCCACGGGCAGTGGGCACAACTTTCGCAGGTGGCTCCTACTCCTGCGACAGGCGCTTCGATTAACTGTTTACTACCTGCAAGGTTACTCATCTTATGAAAGATGCCATTATCGGTGGCCACAATAAATTGCTTATTAGGCAATTTTTTAACTGCTTGTATCAGACGGGTTGTAGAGCCAACAACATCAGCCTGTTCAATAACACGGGTTGGTGATTCTGGGTGAACAAGAACTGCAGCTTGGGGATTATGCTTTTTTAAATTGTCTAATGCATCGGCTTTAAAGGCCTCATGCACCACACAAGAACCATCCCATATCAACATGTCTGCACCGGTTTGCTGTTCTATATAACGACCCAGGTGTTTATCCGGGCCCCATAGAATTTTTTTACCGTGGTCATGCAAGTGCGTAATAATAGCTACTGCATTACTAGAAGTTACTACCCAGTCAGCTCGTGCTTTTACAGCGGCGCTGGTATTAGCATAAACCACAACGGTACGATCTGGATTTTCATCACAAAAAGCACTGAACTCTTTAACTGGCGCGCTTATATCTAAAGAGCACTCTGCTTCCAGAGTGGGCATAATGACTGTCTTTTCAGGGTTGAGTATCTTTGCAGTCTCTCCCATGAATCGCACGCCAGCGACAACTAATGTAGTGGCTGAATGAGAATTACCAAAACGTGCCATCTCAAGTGAGTCAGCGACTGTACCGCCAGTTTCTTCAGCTAACTGCTGAATTTCAGCATCGACGTAATAGTGAGCAACCAGTACTGCATCTTTTTCTTTCAGTAGTTGTTTAATTTTTACTGTAAGCGAAGCCTTTTCTTTTTCTGAGTATGTTGGCGCCGCTATACTGCCAGCAGTTAATAGACCTGCTTCAGTTTGCACGGGTATCATTTTTAAATTATGCATTACTCACCTCCTGCTATCAGTAGTTTTCATTTACCAAGATGTTGGCTTTTTGCTTTGCCACGCCAATAGTGGCAGTTGCACCTGAAT
>JALVRY010000372.1:0-1669 GCA_027024625.1 Thiotrichaceae bacterium | reverse complement strand
CAGTTGCACCAGAATTAAATTGCAAATAATCAGCCTCAATACCATCACTGAAAATAACGCCGTTATCTGACATGTGTGATGTGATGGTTAATGGTTGTCCCTTTTTAATAGTCCCAAACGTCATCTGTGTGCCTGTCACTTTACTTGGAAACGGTTCACGGACAGAATAGATCAGGTGATCCGTATCCCAGGGCAAACGCCCATTATCGACAGGCTGTATAACGTGTCCACCTAATGCTTCAACAACACCGGCAGCACCTGCATAGATTGATTGCAACCAACCGGTAGAACCAGCGCCAGTTGAGACAATGATTCCACTGGATGACTGTAATTCATGTCGACGTCCTTGCGCGATGTCATATCTGGCGGACACGTGTGAACGCGCTCCTATAAAAAGATCATTAAACCCCAGTAAAGTTTGACCATTATTCAAATTAGTTTCCGCCATGGTTACAGCCTTTATTACCAGATCTTGATGCAACCCACTGTCTAATGCATTATTAAAAGTTGATGCATTGAAAGGCAACAATACGCCATCAATGTGTTTTGGATCAGGATTCACCGGTAATATAGGCTGGCCCTTCAAATACTTCGCAGTATTTACCACCAGACCATCGGGTCCGATGGTAATAACCAAATCTGCCTCACCAAATGAGTACTGTGGTAAAAATCCGCGCTCTATCACCTGGCTCTTCAAGCGTTTAGGAATAGATTCACGTATACCACCCAGTACATCATGATATTGCTGATGTGCTGCAGCAATAGGCATGAAATCCTGTCCCGCGTGCTCAAGATAGAACTGAGCCTGCGGCACGGAGTTAAACCGTGCCGTCAGTTCCTCAAGCTCCGTTTTACGGGTAACAATGACCACCTTTTCATAAGCAAGTTTTGTATTACTTGCTGACTTTCTTGCTAACGCGTCCATTGTTTTCTCCTCCTACCCAGTTAATAACCTGACCTAACATATCAGGAGTAATGTTCAGGTTGCCAATACGCCCGGCATTTCCCGCGAATTCCTTCAGTGCTAAACCAACTAATGCCTGTGGCGCTAAATCACCATAAGGGGTCAGTTTCATCTCATCTGCCTTGGCTTCTGCTTCAGCTAGCTTCAAGCTATTTTCTGCCTGCATTTCAACCAGATCCTTACGACGTTCTTCCAACTCGATCTCAGTTTCCATCTCGCGCTGTTGGATCTTGCGCTCCTCTTCAACGGATGCGGCACGGCGATCATAGATGGCCTTATCTGCATTGCGTTGCAGGCCTTCACGGTATTCCGCTTCAAGCGCTTTTTGCATTTCAGGTGTTGGGCTTATCGCTGTGAAGTACAAACCTTCTATAACGATTCCCAACTTCTTAAGACCGGTTTCATCACGAACAGCAGTTAACACAAGATTAGATATTTCTTTGGCGCTGGTTAACGCCTTATCCAGTGTCAGGCCATTCATCGCTTTTCGAGTGTGAAGCTGCACCGCGTTAATTACACGCTGATTAAGCTTGTCTACATCTTTGCTGCGATACTTGCCAGACTTTGGCTCAATAGAAAAGTCCAGGTATTTTGCTGCCTCAAGTGGTGCTTCGAAGCGATAAGTAAGTTGTCCCTGAATAGCCACTTCCTGAAAGTTTGCTGTATTTTCATTAAAGATAAACAAAGCATCTTGTGAGACCGTAC
>JALVRY010000371.1 GCA_027024625.1 Thiotrichaceae bacterium | reverse complement strand
ATGTTAATCCCGCCAATGGCTGAGCTAACTACATTTTGTATTTCGGATATTCGAATACCGTGGCTAGCTGCGGCTATTCGGTCTGGTGTGATTTCAATGTAATGTCCGCTACTGGCACGGTCTGAAAAAACATGGCTGGTGCCTTTTACTGTTTTTAATGTGGTTTCAATTTGTTTGCCGATGGCTTCTATCTGCTTGAGGTCGCTTCCTGCAATTTTAATACCCAATGGTGTTTTAATGCCTGTTGATAGCATATCAATACGAGCTTTGATGGGCTGAATCCATGCGTTTGTTACACCCGGAATATCAACAGTTTTGTCTAATTCTTGGATGATTTTTGCATGTGTCATTCTTGCTCGCCATTGTGATTTGGGTTTGAGCTGAATGGTAGTTTCCATCATGGTCATTGGTGCAGGGTCGGTTGCGGTATCTGCTCGTCCGACTTTACCAAATACACGTTTAACTTCGGGAATAGTTTTGATTAGCTCATCACTTTGCTCCAATAAATCTGCCGCTTTACGAGTTGAAATGCTGGGCAATGTTGTTGGCATATAAAGAATGTCCCCTTCTTCTAGCTCTGGCATAAATTCAGAACCGAGTTGGCTCAGTGGATAGAGGCTAGAAGCTGAGATAAGTAAGGCAACAGCTAAGCTAATCCATGGTCTTTTTAGGCAGATAGTTAATAGTGGATGATATAATGTAATCAATAAGCGAGAAATAGGGTTGCGCTTTTCCTTGGGTGTTTTTCCACGAATAAAATAGCCCATTAGCACGGGAATTAAGGTGATTGCTAATGCAGCAGCGGCAGCCATCGCATAGGTTTTTGTGTAGGCAAGCGGGTGAAACATACGCCCTTCTTCTGCTTCAAGTGCAAAAATTGGCATAAAGCTAAGCGTGATAATGAGCAAAGAGAAGAATAGAGCAGGGGCGACTTCTATACTGGCTTGGCTGATGAGTTGCCAGTGCTGTGCTCCTGTTGGTGCTGTGTCGTGTTGTTGTTTCCAGTATTCGAGATGTTTGTGTGCATTTTCGATCATTACCACAGCCATATCAACCATTGCTCCAACTGCAATTGCGATACCGCCTAGAGACATGATGTTGGCATTAATACCTTGTTGCTGCATGATAATAAAGGCAATCAAAAGTCCAATCGGTAGGCTGATAACAGCAACGAATGATGAGCGTAAATGCCAAAGGAAAATAAAGCAGACCAGTGCAATAACGAGGAATTCAATAATGAGTTTTTCTTGTAGATTGTCCACCGCTCGTTGAATGAGCTGAGAACGATCATAAGTGGTAATAAGTTTAATGCCCTTTGGTAGACTTTGTTTGAGCTGTTTTAGTTTGCTTTTGATTCTTTGAATAACAGCTAGAGCATTTTTGCCTTGTTGCATGACGATAATACCGCCAACGACTTCACCTTTGCCATCTAAATCCGCAATGCCTCGGCGTATATCAGAGTGCTCCCAAACCTTGGCGATGTCTTTTAATAGAATCGGCTTATTGCTGGTTTTATCCCATTTGATAAACAAGTCTTTGATGTCATTTTCATCGCTCAAATAGGCTTTGGAGTGAATTAAAAATTCAGTTTCACCCATTTCTAGCATAGCTCCACTGACTTCATGGTTGCCATCTTTAATCGCTTGTTGTAATTGGCCAAGTGAGATTCCGTAGCTTTGTAATCGATAAGGGTCAACTTCGATTTGATATTGTTTAATAAAGCCGCCTAAGCTGGCGACTTCCGCCACGCCTTTAATATTTTGCAACTCGGTTTTAAAAAAGGAATCTTGTAGCTTGCGTAAATCTGATAATTTTCTCTCACCTTCGCCGCCGACTAGGGCATATTCGTAAATCCAGCCTGTGCTATTAGCATCGGGGCCAAGTTCTGGCTTGACTCCTTGAGGTAGTTGCTTGCTCGCTTGGCTGAGATATTCCAATACACGGGAGCGGGCATCATATAAATTTGTGCCCTCTTCAAATAGGATGTGGACATAGGAGTCTTCAAAAAAAGAATAGCCTCTCACTGCTTTGGCATTGGGAACGGAGCGCATGGTGCTGGTGATAGGGTAGGTCACTTGGTTTTCTACCACTAAAGGATTTTGACCTTGGTAAGTAGTTTTGATGATGACTTGCACATCTGAAAGATCGGGAATGGCATCCAGTGCGGTGTGTTTAACAGAAAATACACCCCATATCGTGATAATACTGCTAAGAATAAGGACAAGAATGCGGTTTTGAATAGACCATCGGATGATGTGCTTAATCATGGGAGACTCCCTCCATCAACTGCTTTTCTGCATTGAGTAGAAATTGCCCGCTAGTAACAATCTTGTCGCCTTTGTCTAAGCCTTGAGTGACTTGGATGAGATGATCTTGTCGAATACCTGTTTCAATATCGATAATTTGATATTGATTTTTTCCCACAACTTTTACGGCGTGGCGATTGCCTTCTGTATCAAATAAGACAGCTTTAAAGGGAATGACCAAGGCTGAGGTGCTATCACCGTAGAAGCTTAGGGTGATGTGCATATTGGGTTTAAGTATATTATAGGGTGTTTGTAGTTTAATGCGGGTGGTGTACGCATGAGTTTTAGGATTAGGAGTATCGGCAATATTGAGAATTTCCCCCTGCCATGTATGTATGCCCCAAAGATGATCTTTGGCTTCAACCTCAACAAGCCCGCCTTGTTTTAACCACTTGAGGCTGGGCTTTGTTAACTCAATATCTAATAAGGTAGTAGGCTGCTCAACGTGGCTTAAACGTATTCCCGAATAGATTTCTTTTTGTATTTCTAATTCTCTTACATTCTCAGTTAGTACATTAATTGTTTCTTTTATTTCTTTTGATAACTTTATAGAAGAGAGTTTTTCTGTTGCATCTTTATCCAGTACTAATTCCATGCCACAAATAGGACAGTGTCCACTGTGATCTTTCTGAATATGGTTATGCATTGGACAAATATAAATAGCTGAACTATGTTTATTATTGTCTGCCGTAATATTTGAATTTATAAATATAATTAATAAAAAAGTTATTTTAATAATGTTAATTACTTTTATTGTTGGCATTTTTTAGTATTTCTTCTTACTGCTATAGATCAAAATTATAGCTTATATTTCTGATTGTTATGGTCACTTGTTCTCTTTATTTATACCCTTTATTAGATTTATCTCAGATTAAAAAAAATGAGCTTATTAAAACAGTGATTTCGTTATTTATAGTAGGCGTGATAAATATTTCCAAATGTTAACAAAATATCACCGTTTGTCGTTTTGAAGCAACAGTATTCTAGTTTTACAACTAAATTAACCACAATGATTATGTTTTGCAAAGAGCTTCGGTATCTGGCTTTATAAAAAATATAAATATGAAGGAGAGAGGGAATGAAAGGGATTTTAATAAAATCAATATTAGTATTTGCTATACCAATATCCGTAGTGGAAGCAGAGACAGAAGAAAAAATAGAGAATAAAGGAAAAGTATCGGGTCAAGTGTTACTTGGCTATATCAACACTGATGACAATGTAACCGATGTTGAGACTTTATCGATTGGTGGTCGCTTGGGCTATATTTCACCCGAGTATAAAGGAC
>JALVRY010000370.1 GCA_027024625.1 Thiotrichaceae bacterium | reverse complement strand
GGGCTAAACCATCTAAAACAACAGGGCTTTCAGATCATCGCTACCAGCCTCAGCGAAAATGCAAAAGACTATCGCGAGATCGATTACACCAGACCCACCACCATCCTGGTTGGCGAAGAACTCGAAGGCATCAGCGAACAGGCCATACAGATGGCCGATGAAAACATCAGCATTCCGATGGCAGGCATGGTGCAGTCGTTGAATGTGTCGGTGGCTTCTGCACTTGTTTTATATGAGGCTTACCACCAGCGCATGGCGGCTGGTATGTACGAGCATCGTTCACTCGATAAAGAAACTTACATGACTTTATTATTTGAAGCCTGCCATCCAAAAATTGCCAACTGCTGTTTGCAGAAAAGAATTCCTTATCCGGCTATTGATGAGGATGCGAATATTTTGGAGTCGGTGCTTGGGAGTTATGGGGATTCGGATGA
Organism: Thiotrichaceae bacterium; assembly: GCA_027024625.1. Taxonomy (GTDB): domain Bacteria; phylum Pseudomonadota; class Gammaproteobacteria; order Thiotrichales; family Thiotrichaceae; genus S015-18. Next base: position 3,159 of record JALVRY010000370.1, on the reverse strand, counting down.
GGGATTTACTGAGTGGGTCTTAAAAGTTGATTAAAATTTAATCCTTTCAGCACCTTTTACGCAAACACTATCGAAGGATTTTGGTCACATATAAAGCGCAGTATTTTAGGTGTTCATATTCACGTATCAAAAAAGCACATGAGCAAGTACCTAGGTAAATTTGAGTACCGATATAATATGCGATAAGTCAGAGATCATATTTAATCGTCTTTTGCTTTCTTTTTAGGCTGTTGAATTGGTGCTTCTTGCTGAGTGGCAGCGTCCTGTTGCTGAATAAGCGCGTAATCCCATGCTTTATCAAAGGTATAAACGGCAAAACCGATAAAACCAGAAAGTAGTATACCTGTAGTTATGACAACTGTGGTAGCTACTAATAGTTTTCTTTCTACACAGCCTAACCTAGTATCTACTTTATCTATATGAGCATCTATTTTACTGCTTTGTTCGCCAACTTTTTCAGATAGATGGGAAATATCGCTTTGCAATCCGCCCACGCTTGATTGTATCTGAGTAAGGCATTGCAGCACCCAAGAATGCTGGTCAACACTATTTATTCCCCCAGAAATGGGTGGAGGTGGTGTTACGTTAGCCTGTCCTTCATGCTCGTTATGGTTCATCGTCATCTTGTAAGTTGATCCATTCCCATACGTCCGTCATTTGCAGACCATAATATGCATTCAATTTAACAAACATATACAGTTCTTTATTTTCATCTAAAAGAAGGTCTTTGCATATTTCACTAGATGTTTTGCTTTTGGATGCTATCAAACATGAATTTGAGCCAAGCATTTTGTATGGATAACTTAGCTCGTTTAATTTCGCTATAGTGCTCTCCTGTATGTCGCTATTGTTCATTGACAATAAAAAAGCGCTCATTATTTTTCCCGTATTGCATTATGTGTAACAATTTTAGTTGATATATCGCAAAACTCTATCAACATGATTTAATTAAATTTGTTGTAGGCATTCTGCCACACCTCAAAAAATAATGAACCATTACTTTCTAGGTAAGAGGAATGCCGTTTTGCAAGGATGATTTATCCTATTTCACTTCCTTCTTCCTTCTTCCTTCTTTCTTTTTTATTTTGCTTGGGTGCTCTTTGCAGAAACGGTATAACTTCTTGTCGTTTCGTGCTTCTTCTGATGATATATTGTCCAGTAGACATGGCTAATCCTTATGGTCTAAATTTTTAGTATCGTCACTAAGCAATCCATCCTGTTTCCATGCCTGCTCAATTAATACTTCTTCAACTTTGGTTACCGTGTACGTTTCTTTGACAAGTTCATTGTCATATCCGTAACTGTTCTCCACGCTAACCAAGCATCTGATAGCATCCCCTGGTCTTATATCAACATTGCGATGCTGGAAGTCAATCAACCATTGGTCATCATGGATACTGGCAGAAATCTGCTTACTGCCATGTCTAAAATCCCATTTTGACGCGCCCAGATAATCAGGTTTTTTAACTATCAGATTCATCCGCATATTATCGAACTTAGTCGTCTCCTTGATAGACATATCGTCCAATTCCTCAGGCGACCAATACACTTTAAGATCGAAGTCCAAAGGTGGCTCATCTGGTGATATGTACTGCAAACTATCGCCGTCAATCAACTCTCTTTTAGCAACATCAAGTTCTTGAGTTATAACCGCTAATTTTTGTGTAGGTGGTGGCGCATAATCCGGCAGATGTTTTACATCAGTTTCCGCAGCAATTTTTTTAATTTCATTACCCAATTCCACCAATGTAACATTCCCCTCTGATTTGTTCGCCCAGTTTATATATGCGTATTTCGCACGAACAAGATACTTACCTACTGCGGGTTTCCAGTCTATATCCTTTAATGCTTGGTCGTCAGTAGAAGTGAGTGCATTTTTTAGCCATATTTTTATTGAGCCAGTTTCTATCTCCTCAAGCATCATAAGAGGCTCTATAGTGCTATCAACTGAAACACATAATGCTCTATCTAATTTCTGAAAAGACTTTATTACTTCTTCGGCAACCTTAAAAACTCTATATGGGTTACCTTCGCCTTTTTTGAAATTTATATAAATAGCAAAGTCGGCATCTCCCGGCGTGTCTGGCTTCCTTGTTGTTATGCCAGTTTCATTGTTCATCATCGAATTGTAGCATCTTATGAATTTTCTGTTTTGTTACATGCTATCAAGGGATAAACGTCAAAAATTAATCCCTCCGGCGCCCTTTTACGTGCGCGGCACCTTTTACGATGAAAAACACCATTAAGATAAATTATATTTACTAATAAACATTAGTATGCATACCAATATTAATCAAAACAATCTCACCCTCTTTAATCTCCAACTCCAACACAATCCGATAACTCATATTAATCGATACTGACGACAACCCTTTCAACCGCCCTTCCAGGCCATGCAATCGCAGCGACGGGTGAAAAGGATTTAGCTCCAGCAGTTGCAGGGTTTTGCGATATTGATTATGTATTTCTGGATGTTTACGTAGAAACTTTTTTGCTCGTTTATTATAACTATCCGTGTATATGAGCTGGTAGGTCATTTATCGAGTACCCTCTTCATGTGGTCGTCGACACTTTCACGTATGACTCGCCCCTCGGCAATATCGGCTCTTGCTTCCTGCAACGCGATTTCCAGTTCATATTCTCTGAATTTGCTGTATTTGTTGATATCGATAATTACGTAGGCTTCCTTACCACGCACGGTAATGACTGCCTCATCGTTGCTACGCAGGGCATCTTCAACCACTGACACCCCTTTTGTTTTCAGCTCGTTCGCTGTAATACTGGACATAAAAACCTCATAAAAAGCATTATTTAGAATATTATCAACAATACTCTTAATAGTGCGATTTATCCAGTAATATGAAAAAATTAAGCCTAAAGTACTTGATGCTCAGCAGGTCACACCAAGCGTCACGGCTAAGCTAATCAGGCAGCTTTAACCGACAGGTGAAGCCCCAATGCTTTCATGATCGACATCAGGGTAGATATTTTTGGGTTACCATTTTTTGAAAGGGTACGATACAGACTTTCTCGACTTAAGCCTGACTGCTTCGCCATCATCGCTACGCCGCCCTGTGATTCTGCAACATTTCGCAATGCTACAAGCAATAAAGCAGGATCATCTTCTTCGAGCACAGCTTCGATATAAACCGCGACTTC
>JALVRY010000369.1 GCA_027024625.1 Thiotrichaceae bacterium | reverse complement strand
CAATGCCACCATGCACATGGAAATGACGATACCTATTCAAGGTATCAAAATGATTGACTGTAAAGGTCACCTGAAAATGCTAGCTAAGCATATTAAAAGCCCCAAAATTAAAGTTAACTAAATAAAAGCCAAACAACAATAAATGGAGAAAAAATGAAAAACTTACTCTCACTTACCTTAGCTTCAATCATATTAGTCGCTTGTGGGGAATCATCAAACGATACTGCAAACAACTCACCAAATAGCAGCACAACAGGCAATATTTGTTCAAAAACTCTTACAAAATCCATTAATTCAACATTATCTAATGTAAGCAATTTTAAGATGTTTGATTTAGATGAAACACTATGCACAGCTCGCTTTCAACAAGGAGAAAAGCACTACACTGTAGACCTTGATATTATAGAAAACGGCACTGCAAATGAACTAAAGGGAACTGGAAGCTATACAAACTATGATTTACTTGAGAAAAAAATTGGCTTTTCAAAAGAGAATGAAGACATAGCAGGCGTAGGTAAAAAAGCAACTTATTATAAACTCAGAGGAGAGTATAAACTCATTGCCCTTTCTGGTAATAATGCAATTGAAATCTCCGCTTATGACTCTTGGGATAAGCCAATATATAAAAAAGAAATGGCCATTGACATAGCAAAATCAGTTTTTACTGAATTGGGAAAATAGGAATATTAAGTTATGCGTTGTCACGAAATAGATTACGAAATTATAGGCTCAGAAATACAGCTTATTGAAGTCGAGTTAGATCCTGATGAAACCGTTGTTGCCGAAGCAGGTGCAATGACGTACATGGAAGAGGGTATTAACTTTGAAACCCGTATGGGGGATGGCAGTGAAACAAATGATGGTTTTATGGGAAAGTTATTCCAAGCAGGTAAACGTATTATCTCTGGGGAGTCACTTTTTACTACTCATTTTACCAACCAAGGACAAGGCAAAAAACGAGTCGCTTTCTCTGCCCCTTATCCTGGCAATATCGTCCCGTTAAACATGGCGGAATACGGTGAGAAGATTACCTGCCAGAAAGATGCCTTTCTCTGTGCCGCTTTAGGTACAAAAATCGATATTGCCTTTAACAAGAAAATCGGAACAGGATTTTTTGGTGGTGAAGGTTTTATTTTACAAACCATTGAAGGTGATGGAATGGCCTTTATTCAGGCAGGTGGAACTATCGTCAAAAAAGAGCTAAATGGTGAGCGATTACGTGTTGATACAGGATGTCTCGTTGGATTTACTAATGGTATTAATTACGATATTCAAAAAGCAGGTAATCTTAAATCCATGCTGTTTGGCGGTGAAGGTCTTTTCCTCGCGACATTACAAGGCACGGGAACAGTCTGGTTACAAAGTCTCCCTTTCTCACGTATGGCAGATCGAATTGTAGCTAACAGTGGCAGTGGTGGGAAAGGCGAAGGATCAATACTGGGTGGTATTGGCGACCTATTGGATGGCGATTAAACTCACTCTATATTTAAAATTTTATTAAAAAAATCAATAACAAGGAAACAATTATGAAAAAAACACTTATTGCAGGACTACTTACCCTTCCTATGTTCATTAGCTCACCTGTTTGGGCAGATGAGATTACAGATCAAATCAATGAAGCATTAAAAGCTTATGAAGAGAAAGATTATAAGGCAGCTATTGATGAACTAAAATACGCGTCTGTTGCGTTACAAAAGCTGTCTCAAGCAGAAAATCAAAAGCTATTACCAGAGCCACTGGAGGGCTGGACAGCACAAGAGGTTGATAACAGTGGCAATCAAATGGCAATGTCTGTACTCGGTGGTGGCAGTAGCATGAAAGCTAGCTATCAACGTGGAGAAGAGCAAGTAGACATCGAAATTATGGCAAACTCACCGATGATTGCGATGATGGGAATGATGATTAATAACCCTGCTCTTGCTGCCAGTGAAAAAGGCACAGAATCCTATCGCTACAAGCGAATTAAAGGAATCAAAAAAGTTGATGGAAAGCAAACAGAAATCACGCTACTTATCGCTGGTCAGATTATGCTGAAAGTTACGGGTAATAAGCTTAAAGATGCAGCTGTTCTAGAGCAATATCTTGATGCAATGGACATAGGTAAGTTAAAAGCTGAGCTACTATAAGCATAGTATCTTTACCCTTTGTTTCCATTGAGACCTTTGCCATTTTTCATGAAAAGGTCTCATATTATCAAGAGAAACATAAAAAGCTTCATAGCTTGTGACATCACATCTCTGTAGTGATGTCACAGATTTAGATTCTACTCTCTACAATCCGCCTCATCCCACCAGCATTTTTCTATCGTTTCTTGAAATTCCATTGCGGCATCGAATTTAGGTGATTCGCCGCGTGTCATGCCGAGGTGTTCTTTTAGTCCCCAGTTTCCGTATTCATAATAGCTTTGTGGCAGGGTATAAAGGTTAAATAAGCTGGTGCCTGTTTGTTCTTTCCATGCGTTGAGTAGCGTGGTGTAACGCTGTTTCATGCGGGTATCACGGTTAGCGGCTTTGAAAAATTCACGGTATTGCTGTTTCTTTGCGTCGTCGAATTCGCCCATTGCTCCCATAATGGTGAGGTGTTGTCCGCCTTCGTATGCGAGTAGTTGGACGTTGTGGCTTTCGGCAACTGCTGCTTGGCGATTTATTTTCTCGATAGCTCCTGCCATGCCTGATGGATCTTGATCAAAGGGTTGGTCGATGACATCAAATACATCATCAACTGAGCTTAAATCAGATAGGACTTTTGGGGCGTTCTCGCAACTACCTTTCTTTTCGATACAGCCGAAAAAATAAGGAGCCATGGCGAGAGCATCGACTTTGCCTTCGCTGGCGGCATCTTCATAGTCTAGTATTTGCTGCGATAGTACGGTGTCGCCTTGGCTAGTCCCTAAGATACGGATTAAGCTGTCGGTATTTCCTCCAAAGGCGGTTTTCCAGAGTTCAAATACTTCAACGGCGGCTTTGGAGTAGTAGTTGAGTCGGGCAAAATAAGCTTCGTCACGGGAATCATCATTGCTAAAGCGGTCTGGCTTTACGTCAAAACCTTCTTGTATGCCCATTTTTTCCATGTAATGAAATGCAATAAAGCCTGAATTCCAGATTTCATTGGAATATTCGATATAGACTTTTAAGCTGTTATCTAAATTTTCTGCTACATAATTGGCAAAGTTGCTGATATAAATATCATCGGCAAAGTGCGGAATCGTGAACCAAGGGCTGCGTTTGAGCTGGTTGGCTAGTTCAACTAAGACTTCAACGGGTACACCTTTGCGTTCGGCGAATGGAGTACGCGATGAACCGCCCCATACGGCATTGTCTAATTTGGCTCGTTGCTCCCAAGTGTAGGCTTGCATAATGCAATCATCATCAATGAGTTCACCCATTCTGCAGTTGGAAATTCCTGGGCTGGCATCCATAAAATTCATCATACGAATAACACGAAAATTTCTAAGAAAAGCTAGATACTTTGGATTGAAAATAATGGCATTCCTATCTGCTAATAAGCGGGCTTTGAATGACTCATAGGCAGTGTTAACGGGGCAGTCTGAGGACTTTTCCATGCGTGAGAAATAGTAATATTCATTTTCAGTGGGATAT
>JALVRY010000368.1 GCA_027024625.1 Thiotrichaceae bacterium | reverse complement strand
TATTACCGTCATCATTATTAGATTTTTCTACTTTTGAGGATTTGTTTGCATCTTTATTGTCTTCTTTTTCTGTCTCCGTCATTTTTTCAAATATCGTTGCAAAGTTGATAGGGTCAATGTCGAGTTTAACCATTTGCTCAAATGCATAATTATCTGCATCACTTTCATTTCTTCGTGAATATTGACTTTCTAATAAGAAGGCGGGCAAGGCGACAACCATATTCTGAATAGCAGTTGCATCGCCTGCAATCATCGTAACGGCAATTGTTACAATGGAGCTATGGATAATTTGTTGTAAGCCATGCCGATGCACAACATGCCCTATCTCATGTAATAAAACAGAGTCAATCTCTTCTTGATTTTCTGCCATTTCGATGAGGTCATCGGTAATGACAATCTCACCAGAGGGCAAGGCGAAGGCATTTGGCATTCCTTGAAACTGACGGAAGTGTAATTTATAGGTAAATTCCTTGGGTTGGGCAGATGCCAGTACTGTTTGAAAATGCTCTCGAATTTCTTTTTGGCGATTTTTGGGTAAATTACTTGGCTCAAGAGCGTATTCATCCATCAAATCTAAAGAGCCTTCTGCTATTGTTTTTGTTACAGAAACAGGTAGTGAAAAAGCAATCTTCTCACTTGCCCAAGGTAAGCCCCATTTTATTGAGGCAAAACTAATGACAACGGTTAAGACAAGTGCCGTTATAATCCAACGCCAGTGTGATTCTAGAACATGAAGAAAGTGTAAATTCCCATCGGCATGGTCGGTGTCTTGTAAGAGTTGGTCTATTTCGTCGTTGCATTGTGTTTCAAAGATAGAATTATTTTCTAAGGTTATCTTGCGTGGAATATTACCCACGCGGTCGCTGACGGAGATTTTGCTGATCACGCCTTGTAAGTCATCGTTATCAATAACTTTTAGGGTGTAGTGTGTTCCGTCTGTCTGTAATTCTGCATCATGACGAGCCGAAGAATTTGCAGGATACCAATAACCTGTTACTTGCATATAATAATTCCAGTTAAGATCAGAAGCTCTCAACAAAGAGAACTTCTGGTCTAAGCACTTACATTCCCAAACCTAAATCCATATCAAAGGCATCACCTAACTCTTCACCCAATGCGGATTGAGTTTCTTGTTGCTGATTAATATATTGTGACACATTGCCTTTAATTGTCGCGGTAGTACTTTCTATTTTGTATTTTTTCATACGGATATGTGCCCATGAGTATGCTAAACCTAAAGTAAGAATAACCAATAATGTATTTGTCACATAAATGCCAAATAACTTAGCCGTTTTTAGTTCTGAGTCCAGCTGCATGACATCATCGAGTGTGATGTTTCCAAAGACATAATTTCGAATATTTTTTTCAAGGTATGCCTTACCCCATAGACTTACAGCGATAAAGCCAATATAAATTAAACCAATATATGGGAGTATTGCTAATATTGCATTGGGATCGTTTTGTGCCAATGCTTGCATATTGCCACCACCTACTATCGCAATAAGAACACCGGCCACAATGCTTGTGCAAATCATAAATAAAATCATCCAACCAAGGAGTGCAAAATAGATCATGTAATATTTTTTTGTGGACAAGTTAGCAGAAAACTTCCCCTGACCGTATTGCTGATTATTTATGTAATACATAGTTACTAATTTTTGCACATAAGGAAAAATAAGATACATTGACAAAAAACCAATAACAATCAAGGTAACTGCAATCTCCTTACCTGTCTCGCCCATAGTGAGGGCTAGGATTAGGCCTATTACACCCGCTATAATAATCGGTAAAAAAGGAATAAATAACATAATACGATAAGCTTCTTTAAATGTACCATGAAAACTAAAACGCACATTGCGATAAGAGATCATACGGGCATTAAATTGCATAGAACGCACGATTGCCCAAGGAGCAAGTATTGCCAAAAAAATAGCAAAAATAAGACCAACAATAGGTAAAAACTGTGAAGTTAAAATATAGATGAGTAGAGCGGCAATGGCGATTAAGCGTCCTTTTAAGATCATCATCGGAGTTGCATGATACTCAAATGCCGAATTTTCTAGGCTGGTATTACCATAAAAATAACGATTAGTGCGTACCTTCGCCCATGCTGAATAAATCCCCAAAGTGAGAACGCTCAGAATTAAATTAACAATCCATATTTTAAAATACTCCCCGCCTTCTCCTGAAAATTTAAAAGGTAATGTCGGGTATGTTTTAGTTTGTTCGGTCATTCTCTCTACCTGTTTGTTATTGATGTTTTCTGTGTAGTATATCCCCGGTTATTAGAGGTGCAAATATTATCTGGTAATCGGACTGATAAGTAATGCCACAACTGCTTATCGTGAAATTTCTTTGTTGCTGTAGAGACTTGGATAGTATTTTGCTTTGAAGAACGGGGAATATTACCAAAAGCAATAGCAGAAGAGATAAGGCCTAACCTTGATGGTGTAACAGATTGCTTCTATGCCGAGCTGACTCAAATTAATAAAGCAGCAGCATTTGTAGAGGGGCGATTAGAAGGGTTTAAATCAACCTGATGAAGCACCGTTAATAACTGAAGCTGAATCAAATGTTGAACTAGAAGGTGTCGTAAATAAAATCAAAGAAATATTGATTGATTTCAGCGATGTATATGAGACTGAAATAACAAAGTGGCGGGAACATTGCTTCTTATTATTTATCGCAAGAAGTAAGAGCATAAGCTCATATCAAAATACAATGTTTTTATCTTATTTAGTTTATAATCAGTAGTATAGATGTTTTAAAGCCAATTGAACACGATCAAAGGTTAGTAGTATGCAAATAACAGTAGATATACCCGAACAGTTTGGACTAGATCAAACAAAGCCAGAAGTTGGTAACACATTAAAACGCTATGCTGCACTGGCTTTATTTCAAGCGGGAAAACTCTCCGCAGGTGCTGCCTCTGAACTGGCGGGATTAGATCGCTATTCATTTATGGCAGAGTGCAAAAAACACAATATACCAACAATCAATTATTCTGCTGATGATTTACACGCGGAGTTGGCTGATTTTCGTAAAGCATCTTAAATGCTAGTTATTGCAGATACATCGGCATTAATCGCAATATCAAGCTGTAATGGATTGCATTGGCTGGATACTTTGTTCACTAAAATACAAGTACCTCAAGCCGTCTATGATGAAGCAACAACACAAGGAAAGCCTCAAGCAGAAGCACTAAAAAGCTATCTAGCAGACAAGGTACTAACAATAGAAATATCAGAGTTTGTGATTGCTACTCCAAAGTTAGGCAAAGGCGAACTTGAAGCAATGGCACTTTACAAACAACAACACGCAGACCGATTACTCATTGATGACTTACAAGCCCGCAAAACAGCAAGCTATAACGGTATAAAAATTATAGGTAGCATAGGTATTCTGCTATTAGCAAAAGACAATGGGCTTATCTCTAGCATCAAACCTCATTTAGACAGGATTCAACAGTCAAATATTCATATAAGCCAAAAGCTTATCAATGAAGCTTTAGCAATAGAGACTGTGCAAATATTCATAACTTCCTTTCCTCAAGAGAGAACCTCGTTGATTATTTTGGGTTTTCTGCTTTAAAGGCATAAAATGAATCCGCATT
>JALVRY010000367.1 GCA_027024625.1 Thiotrichaceae bacterium | reverse complement strand
GCCATTGGTTTACTGCATGGCTGGGCAAGAAAACGCTTTGAAAGCTTGATGGAAAAGCACTTATACCTACGTGCAACCACGGAAGTTTATGAACATCAATTTGCAAAACTAGCAGAACTACTGCCTGAGCAAAAGCCAAATCCTCGGGTGTGGCGTAATGTGCAGAAAAAGGTAAAAGGTCAAAAAGCACCAGTAGCAACGCAAGCTAGCGATAAAGCTAGTTTACCGTGGTGGAAGTCATTAAAACTAAAAATGGCAGGTTTTGTCACAGCTTTAGTGATTGCTGTAGGTGCAACGCTAAGCCTATTTCCTCTTGTAAGCGTACAGGCAGATGGTTATATCGCACTGCTAGAGTCAGACGCACACAAAACAATGGCAATGGCGACAGTTAATAAAGGTGGACCAATCAAAGTACAATTGATGGAGAAATTCTCCGTTCCTGAGGGAAAAGAATTAGCACTCTGGTGTTACCCTAAAGATAAAAATGGTAAAAAAATGATGATGGGAACCATATCAGGCTCGGGGCAATCAAGTATAGAAATAGACGAAAAAATGTGGCATGGTCTAGCCGATGTTAGTCGTTTAGTTATTACCGTAGAGCCTGCGGGTGCAAAAGATTTAGAAGCCCCAGAAGGTGAGTTATTGTACAAAGGTGATTTAAAAATCATGTCGAAGAATGGCTAATGTATTACATGTTAAATAGATCTGATTAAGTAAAAGCTTGAAAATAAGGTTTGGAGTTGTTCATAAAAGAGACCTTTGCACGAAATATCTAACGAATAAAAATGGCTTGAATTCCCCTCCCCCCTATTTAGTCTAAAAAATCAGCACCTTCCAATGAATCGAAGTAAAGAGGGAAATATAATGGGCTAAGGTATTATCTCTTTACTTAATCAGCTTCCCTAAGCACAGAAATATATTTTTATTACTCAATCTTCTTGACGTATATTGCCTAATGTGACGCTGTCCGTTAGTATTCGCGGGTTTTACTCTTGTTGAAGCACGAATACTCATGGCGGCGAAATACACACTCAAAGTTTTAGCAGATTTTGCTGCGGCACATACGCTGCGGGAATATCCTGGTGCGTGTAGTCGTATGCATGGTCACAATTGGAAGATAGAAGCGGAAGTTATTGCAACTCAGCTAAATGAAATCGGCATGGCAATTGACTTTAAGGACATCAAACGAGAAGTCCGAGCAATAGCTAAAACCTTAGATCATTACTATCTCAATGACCTAGAACCTTTCCGTGAAATTAACCCTACAGCGGAAAACATCGCTCAGTATTTTTATCAAGAACTAGCTTCACGCATTAATAGCGAACATATCTCGGTATCTTCTCTCACTTTGTGGGAAACAGAAAGAGCCTGTGTCCGTTATTCGGAATCAGACTAATGCATAGTATCCCCGACGTTCAAAACTCCCCAGATAATCGTCAAATTGTTATTAATAAGGTAGGTATCAAAGATTTACGCCATCCTTTGCAGATCAAAACACGCGATGGTGTGCAGTCAACGGTTGCATTGGCGACAATGTCGGTGCGATTGCCAGAACACGTAAAAGGGACGCATATGTCGCGTTTTTTGCAAATTCTGAATGACCAATCTGAACCCTTATCTTTATCTAGTTTTCCTGCCATGTTGCGGGATACTGTTGAGCGATTAGAAAGCGACCATGCGTATATTGAGTTGAGCTTTCCCTTCTTTATCAAAAAGCAGGCTCCCATTTCCAAAATAGATAGCCTGTTAGATTATGAAATTACACTGTCAGGTTCCATTGAAAAAGGTGAAGTTATTACGCGTGTACATATGGTGATTCCAATTACCAGTTTATGCCCTTGCTCTAAGAAAATCTCTGAGTATGGAGCACATAACCAGCGTTCACATGTCACGCTGGATGTTAAAATTAGAGATGATATTGAGCTAGAAGATATTATCGTCTTAGTGGAGGCTCAAGCCTCCTGCGAATTATTCGGTCTACTCAAGCGTAATGATGAAAAATATGTGACTGAAAAAGCCTATGATAATCCCAAGTTTGTTGAAGACTTGGTGAGAGATATAGCAGGAGAGTTGAATAAGGAAAAAAGAATTCTTGCCTATACCTTAGAGTGTGAGAATTTTGAGTCAATCCATAATCACTCAGCTTATGCCATTATTGAATCAAGTTAGATTCAATAACACTGGATACACAAAAGAGAGTTGTGTTAACTGCAAACTCTCTTTCTTCGTGGTGTATCAATATGTTCTTTGCTGATTGGCATAATAAGGTTTAGGTGGCGGTGGTATTGTCCCCTTTTTAGTCCAAGGGAGCATATTATTCATTACTGATAGAGGCTTGGATACATTCTTGTTTAATTCCCAAACATTCTGGCTCATATTATGCGTAGTGGCAGCCATTGATGCCGTTGAGTAAGACATCGTTCGCATATCACTTGTCATGGTTAAAATTCTTTCATCTAGTTTAGGGAATTCTTCCTGAATTGTTCCACTCATTTGGTGAATATCAGCTGACATTGAGTCCATATTGCTTTTCATTGCAGGCATGGATGCTTGGATTGTCTCCGTCATTTTATATACATTTTCTGATAAATCTTCCATGCGTTGTAGCATTCCATAGATCAGGTAAAAACCAAATGCAGATAAAATAGCAAAGGCAAACATCGCAGGAAAAACAGCATACTTCCAGCGCATTTCAAATGTCTCTAATGTCTCCGCTGCTTCTTTATTATCGGCTTCGATCAGCTTTTCTTCTGCATCGTGAATTTTTGACATATGCCCTCCTAAAGGCTGAATACTTCTAATTTAGAATATTAGCATATATTAATAATGATTCCACGGATTTATGCCAGTAATTTTCAATGTGTTCAAAATTTCCATTTACTTGCTAAGCACTGTAGGCTAGGAGCTTGCTAGATTCATAGATAGAGAAATTTTTACATGGTTAATGTTGGGAAAAATAATAAACTGCAGGTAATCAAAGAAGTTAGCTTTGGGGTATATCTTGATGGTGGCGGTGTTGAGGTTTTATTGCCCAAGCGTTATGTGCCAAAGGGATGCAAGTTACATGAATGGCTTGATGTGTTTATTTTTGTTGATTCTGAAGATCGCTTAATTGCCACGACTGATGAGCCGTACGCAAAAGTAGATGAATGTGCTTACCTCAAGGTTATATCGGTCAATCATGTGGGTGCTTTTTTAGATTGGGGTTTAACCAAAGATTTGCTAGTTCCACATAATGAACAAGTAAAACCATTGCAGGAGGGGAAATCTTACGTAGTTTATGTGTACCTAGATCATGAAACTGACCGTGTTGCCGCTTCAACCAAGCTTCGTAATTTTCTTAACGAAACCTCTGTGTACTACAAAGAAGGTCAGCCTGTTGATTTGTTGATTTGTGCAAAAACAGATTTAGGTTATAAAGCCGTTATTAACAACACACATCTCGGCGTGCTTTACGAAAATGAAATTTTCCAAGATATATCAATTGGACAAAAGCTACAGGGTTATATTAAAAATATCCGTGATGACAAAAAAATAGACTTGCGTTTACAGCGTTCCGCAGGTGAGGAGCGAGATAGCTTAGCCGAAAAAATCCTCAAAGATTTAAAGCAACGTGG
>JALVRY010000366.1:444-10796 GCA_027024625.1 Thiotrichaceae bacterium | reverse complement strand
GCACGATATGGAAGAGTATAAATACACTCCAGTGTTTGCTGAAATGGCAGAGTTTGAGTGGGCATTACGAGCTGCATTTGATTCTTCCGATGAACAAACCATCACCATCGAAGCGTTACAAGCGATCCCACCTGAACAATGGGGAGAAATGCACTTTAGGCTTCACCCTTCAGTTCATCGTCTTAATTTAAAATGGAATACTCCCGCACTTTGGCAAGCCATTGAAAATAAACAAGCCCCTATTCCCGCAGAAGAAAATGAATACCCTATCAGTTGGAGAATCTGGCGTGAAGGTAAACTAAAAATCTTCTATAAATCACTACAGGTTGATGAAGCATGGGCGCTTGATGCGATAATCGAAGGTAATAATTTTGCAGAAATCTGCGAAGGTTTGTGTGAATGGATAGATGAAATGAATACACCACAACGAGCTGTTGAATTAATTAGTTCATGGATTAATGATGGTTTAATCATTAATGTTTCGACGTGAACCTGTGGATTCAGCTAGAAAGCAAGTGTTCACCCCCCCTTGAATTCAGCCCTTGTAATTACCCACCACTTTGATTGTTAATAGTTAACAATACTTTGGACAATTAATTTAGATAGACGTCTTTGCTCGAAGCTAAGATATGTCGACTATCCTTCCAAAATAGCGTTTTTTGAATCAATATGCCGCAGTTAGTATCAACTTTCCACGACGTGTAATGCTTAGCACATAAAGCTTATTATTATGCTCCAGCATTATTTGTTTCTTTCCTTTCATTAAGTCTTTCAAGTTTAGTTTGTTGACTTCTTCAACCATATTCTTCTCCTTTATTCGTATAAATAATATTAATTCTCATTTGCAATATCAAGAAATAAATGAGAATTATTTTTATTTAGTTTAACTTGACAGGAATATTAGCAACAACTAAGATGCGACTCATTCTCAAGTGCGAATAAATATTATTTGTTTTATCTTTTGGATATAGGCATGTTTATTGGTGTGGCTGTGTGACTCCTCCAAAGCTCGATCTCAATAAAAGTTACAGGCAATAAACAAACCCAGTGCCACAGATACAGAAAGTAGCTCCCTCTTTTGTATTTGTGGTTTTTTATTGAACTAGTACATTAATTCGTAAATTTACCAACAGGAAACACCATGTTAAAAACAGAAATTATCGAAAAACTAAATGAACAAATACAAGTTGAGTTTTATTCAGCCAATCTGTACCTACAAATGGGATCTTGGTGTGAGGCAAATAATTTTACAGGGGCAGCTCAATTCTTGCTTGAGCATGCTGACGAAGAAATGGGGCATATGCGACGTATCTTTACTTATATAAATGATACTGGCTCTCAAGCCATTATTCCCGCTTTAGAACAACCTCCCTATATATTCGAATCATTGCTCAACGTATTTGAAGAAATTTATAAACACGAATGCTATGTAACTTCAACAATCAATGAGTTAGTTGCAGCGACAACAAAAGCAAATGATTACTCTACCTTAAACTTTTTACAATGGTATGTGGCAGAACAACATGAAGAAGAGCATTTATTTATGGGTATTGTTGAACGAATTAAAATGGTTGATGGGAGTAAAACAGGTTTGCTCATTATTGATAAAGAGCTAGCCGCAAGTGCAGCGAATCGAGCACAACCAACATCGACTAATTAAACGCGATTGAAGCCAGAGAATTCCCATGACACAGTATCTTCAGCCACGACGATTTATATTCATTATCACTCTAATTTCCACTCTTTTATTGACTGCATGTAATTCAGATAATGACAAGATGGCGTTAGCAGACAGTACAATAAAGTCAGAAACGTCTGCATCATATTGGATGGATATTGCAAATACTATCCAAAATCAAGTGAATGAAGCTGTTTCTCTAGCAGAGAAAGGTGATATTAAATTAGCAACACGTACGATAACACAAACCTATTTCCAGCAGTTTGAAGGTAGCAAAATGGAAACAGCTATTCGTATACAGATAAGTCCAAAACATATGTTGAAAGTAGAAGGTCTCTTCGGAGCTTTACGCAAAAGCATCAAAGAACAAGCAGATAGCAGCACCTTAAAAGAACAAGCAAAAGCCATTATTGACGCTGTTACAAAAGATGCTAAAGAATTAGATGATGCAGGTATAGATGCCGCATTACTGGAGGATATGTAAGTGAAACCATTGATGCGTTTTGCACTTTTATTCTTGCTAGCTTGTAGCCCTTTTATACAAGCAGAAGAAGCAAGTAAGCCAGTTGATTATCAAGTGGTTGTTGATGAAATTTCTGTAAAAGGTAATGCCTTAATTGACCAATACCAAGCAAAAAATGCTTTAGATATTAGTGACGAGTTTTCTTCTCTGTACTTTGATGTATTTGAAGGTAAAGGTTTAGAAATGGCAATCGCTATGGAAAAACCAAGCCTAAAAACTGAATTAGAGTCTCACTTTAGTACAGTGATTGGTTTAGCCGCTAAAGGAAAACCAAAGCAAGATGTTGAAAAAGCATGGTTATCATTAAATGCGTTATTGCAAGATACCGCAGCTTCACAAGGAGAGTCAGGTGATAATGAAGGATTTTGGTCATTGCTCGTTCAATCATTTTTGATTTTATTACGTGAAGGCTTTGAAGCCATGCTGGTTATCACCGCTTTAGTCACCTATTTACGTCGCCAAGAAGCAATGGAGCAACTTTCTGTTATTTATAACGGTGTTGGTTTAGCCTTAGTTGCCAGCGTATTAACCGCATATTTACTGAGTGCCGTCTTTAAAGTATCAGGTGAAGCTAGAGAAGCATTAGAAGGCACTACCATGCTAGTTGCAGCGATTGTATTATTCTATGTGAGTTACTGGCTAATTTCTAAAAGTGAATCTGCTCGTTGGCAGTCATGGATTAAAGGGCAAATTAACAATGCTATTTCCAAAGGAAGTGCTTTCGCACTTGGTTTTGCTGCTTTCTTAGCAGTGTATCGAGAAGGGGCTGAAACAGTTCTATTTTATCAAGCATTAGTTGGGCAAACACAAGGCAATAGTTTAGCAATTGTCTTTGGCTTTGCTGCTGCCGCTGTCGCTCTAGCAGGTATTTATTGGGTAATGTAAACAGCCTCTTATCGCTTGCCGATTGGTCTATTTTTTACTGCTACCGCTATCTTGCTTTACTACTTAGCGGTTACATTTGCAGGCAATGGTGTATTGGAACTACAAGAAGCCAAGTGGATCGGTATTACGCCTATTGAATGGTTTCCACGTATATCTTGGTTAGGATTGCACCCAACACTGGAAACTGTTTCAGCTCAAATATTGTTACTGCTCCCACTGCCATTCGCCGTATTTTGGTGGATAAAGCAAAGAAAACAGAAAGCATAAAATTCACTTTAATTTGAGACCTTTGCACGAAAGGATGATGAAAGAAAACAGAGTGTAATTTTCCCTATTTAGTCTAAAAATGAAGGTAATAGCTGAGCTATTGGCTGAATTTTTAGACTAAATAGGGGGAATTCAAGCCTTTTTTATTTGTTAGATCTTTCGTGCAAAGGTCTCAATTTATTACTTGGATAGCCAAGCACTAGCCAATCCTAATTTATATAGGAAAATATAATGAAAAAACTTTTACTTAGCACAGCAATTAGTGCCATGTTATTCACATCCTCAGTATCTTTTGCAGAAACAGTATCAAGTAAAGATGTGCTCAATAACTATTCCAATATTGCTCATGCAGTTTATGAAGACTCATTAACCACTGCACAAGCCTTGCAAAAAGCTGTGGATGCTTTTATTGCTAATCCCAGTGAAGATACTTTAGGTACAGCAAAAGCCGCATGGAAGGCGGCTCGTGTACCTTATCAGCAATCAGAAGCTTATCGTTTTGGTAATGCCATTGTTGATGAATGGGAAGGAAAAGTGAATGCATGGCCGTTGGATGAAGGCTTAATTGACTATGTAAATACCGATTCTTACGGTACAGAATCAGATGAAAACCCTTTATATACCGCCAATATCATCGCAAATAAAAAGCTTATGGTCGCAGGTAAAGAAGTTGATGCTAGCAATATTAGCAAAGAACTATTAGCCAGTTTGAATGAAGCAGGTGAAGTTGAATCAAATGTTGCAGTTGGCTATCACGCCATTGAATTTTTACTTTGGGGGCAAGATTTACATGGAACAGATGCGGGTGCAGGCGAACGCAAAGCAACAGATTATGATACTAAAAACTGCACCAATGGAAATTGTGATCGCCGAGCAGCTTACCTAAAAGCAGTTACCAATTTATTAATTGATGATCTAGCATGGATGACAAAACAATGGGATGCGGAAGGTAAAGCACGTACTGATTTATTGGCAAAGGATGAGAAAGAAGCTTTATCCACTATTGTTACAGGTATGGGAAGCTTGTCTTATGGAGAATTAGCAGGCGAGCGTATGAAGTTAGGTCTAATGCTACACGATCCAGAAGAAGAGCATGATTGCTTTAGCGATAATACCTATAACTCACACTTTTACGATTCGAAAGGTGTACAGAATGTTTATATAGGAAAATACACGCGTGTTGATGGCTCAGAAATCAAAGGTGCAAGCTTGTCTAGTTTAATTGCAGAAAAAGATGCTGCAACAGATAAAGCTCTGCAAGAAAGATTTGCTACAACAGTTAGTAATATGCAGGTTTTGGTTGATACAGGCAAAGGCGGTGAAGCTTATGACCAAATGATTGCTGAAGGCAATGAATCTGGTAATAAAAAGGTTCAAGCTGCAATTGATTCTTTAGTTGCTCAAGCAAAATTATTAGAAAAAGCACTGCCTGTGTTAGGGCTTTCAAAAATAGAATTTGAAGGCTCAGATAGTTTAGATGCACCAGAGAAAGTGGGTACAGATGGTTAAATCATAAAAATAAAGAAATAGTCAGACCGTTACCGTAGCGGGGCAATTGACAAACATCCGCAAGATCACTGAGAGCCTGTGATTGTAAATGTAAATCATGCAGTTGACTCCTGTAAGCCCATGCTACGGACTTTTTTATTCAATGTTTTAATTTAGGATTTACTCAAATGAAAATTTATTCTCTAGCCAGTTTATTAGTTTTAACTGCATTCAGCCAAACAGCTTTTGCAGAAGAAGAAAGTGGAGATAGCAGTGGTGTATCAGGCCAAGTTAGGTTGGGATACATCAATACGGATAACAACGTAGATGATCTCACAAGCTTGTCAATTGGCGGTAAGTTAGGCTACACCTCACCAAGTTACAAAGGCTTAAGTGCGGGTGCTGTGTTTTATACAACCAACCCAGTTGCAGGCAAAGATGAAGATGGATTCTTCTTAGACAGTAACAATGATGGTTACTCTATCCTTGGCGAGGCATGGCTCAATGCCGATATAGGAAAAACATCCATTAAACTAGGTCGGCAAGGGGTTGATACGCCTTTTGCAGATACTGATGATATTGGCATGATTCAAAATAACTTTGAGGCTCTTGTGTTCACAAATCATAGTCTTCCAAATACAGAACTATTTGCGGCTCATTTAAGTCGTTGGGCAGGTGTTGACTCACCACAGCCTGAAAAGTTTGTAAAGTTAGATAATGACAAAGGAGTCAATGTTTTAGGTGCAAACTATGAGGCAGACAACTGGGGTACTCAGCTTTGGTTCTATGATTCAAATCATGGCACAGACATGACTTATGCTGATATCACCATCACACCAAATGATGCGTTGGAGTTTGGCATTCAGTATGCAAATCAAAATGATACAACGGTTGATGCAACAGGTTTCGATGGAAACGTTTGGGGAGCAACAGCCGCTTATACGATTAAGGACACAACAATTTCCCTTGATTACAACAAAGTTTCAGATGGACAAGTCACCAATGGTTTTGGCGGCGGTCCATTTTATACATCAGGTATTGATCACACAATTGCTGAAGCAGTTGACCAAAAAGCGACGGCTATAGGTATCGAATACGCTGGCTTAAAAGATTGGACGTTTGGGATTAGAAATATTTCATTTGACCAAGGTGAAAATGAGCTGGATTTAACCGCAAGCTATCAAATCCGAAAAAATCTGAGTACTGGCTTTGAATATGCTGATATGAATAATGATGGCACAATTGCCAAAGCCTTTTTAAATCTTGATTTTTAGTCTTAAACCTGAATTCACGACTTCACTGTGCCGCAGTGAAGTCGTGGATTCAGGTTAAAAATAAAGAATATTCGGGTGTACCAATAATGAAACATCAAAAGATATTGATTGTAGTAACAATTACGCTTTACAGTATTCTTGCAGTAATAGCTTTAGTTTTATTTCGTACCGTATTCGCAAATGAAGTTACCTCTTATCTTGCTCCATTACAAAATAATAAAGCCTTTTCTACTCCTATTAATGACCTTTCTTCAAAGCAACTTAGTAAATTTTCAGCAGGTCGTAGTCTATTTAAAAAACTCTGGATTGCAGCACCAACAGCAACTAAAGCATCAGATGGCTTAGGGCCACTTTATAATGCTCGCTCGTGTTTTCAATGTCATATTAATGCAGGTCGAGGACAAGTCCCCGATACAGGCAAAAGAGCCGTTTCACTTTTTATGCGTTTATCTATTCCACCTCAGAACGATACTGAAAAAGCCCTATTGCAGGAGCATAAGCTCAATGTTATTGCTGAACCCACATATGGAACACAACTCCAAAATTTTGCAGTAACAGGCTTAGCGAGTGAGGGTGAATTACAGATTTCTTTCAACGACATTTCTATTAATTTAGTAGATGATGAAACTGTTGTCTTACACAAACCAAGCTACCAAATTGATAATCTTCAGTATGGTGAACTCCATCCTGAAACCCTAATGTCACCTCGCATGGCTCCACAACTAGTTGGCATGGGACTATTAGAGAAAATTAGCGAACAAGATATTTTACAATTCAGTGATTTAAACGACGCCGATAATAATGGAATTTCAGGCAAACCCAATTATGTTTGGAGCCGAGAGAATCAAAAAGTCATGTTAGGACGATTTGGCTATAAGGCGGGTGTAGCAACACTTAATGAGCAAAATCAAAGTGCTTTTTTTGGTGATCTTGGCTTATCAACCCCCTTGTTTCCAAAGCCATGGGGAGATTGCAGTAAAAATCAGCCCGTTTGTCGTAGTGCTCCGCATGGTGATGATGCTACTCAAGGGCATTTAGAAGTCCCCCAAAAAGCAACTGATGCCGTTTTATTTTATACCCGTAATCTTTCTATTCCTTCACAACGCCATGTGAACGACCCTATGGTTATTAAAGGGCAACAACTATTTAATCAATTAGGTTGTAGTCATTGCCACAGACCGAGCTACCAACTCGGCACACAAACAATCTCACCCTATACCGATATGCTATTGCATGATATGGGCGATGGTCTAGCGGATAACCGTCCGGAAGGTGAAGCAACAGGCAAAGAATGGCGAACAGCTCCACTTTGGGGAATTGGTTTAACTGAAACAATTAATGGGCACAATTATTACCTACATGACGGCAGAGCAAGAACACTACAACAGGCGATTTTATGGCACGGTGGTGAAGCTCAAAATGCTAGCAGTCGTTATAGCCGTTTGAATAAAAGATCTCGTCAAATACTCCTTAAATTTTTGGAAAGTTTATAAATGAAAAAGTTATTACTTATCGCAAGTCTCTGGATAATCAGTACGGCATCCTATGCTGATAAATGGGCAGAAAATAATGCTGCTATTGTTGATCAATTCGCTATTCCTGTTTTTGAAACATTGCAAAAAAATAGTAACAAACTCGTCAAGGCAAGCCAATTATTTTGCTCTAAGCTCGATAACCCATCTTTTGAAAAACTAAAACTCAACTTCAATACAACAATGGATGCATGGCAAGTTGCCCAAATATTACGCTCTGGTCCTGCAAGTAAAAATATGCGGAGTTTTCGCTTAGAAATGTGGCCAGATCGTAGCAATGCTGCTGCCAAACATTTGCGTAAGCTACAAAAAGAAGCTAAACCTGAAAATCTGCAAGCCAAAAAATTTGCTAAATCCAGTACCGCAGTACAAGGCTTATCGGCAATGGAACGTATTATTTATGCAAAAAACACGACAGCAGACGACTTTCAAACAGATGGGCAAGCCAATTTCAAATGTCAACTTGTAGAGGCAATTAGCTTAAATGTACAATCTATATCCGATAATTTGCTCAAAGCATGGCAAGGAGGTTATCGAGAAGTTGTTACAAAACCGAGTAAAGACAATGATTTTTATGAAACTAGCAAAGAAGCTGCCGCCCAGTTTCTCAATGATCTCAATACTCAGCTGCAAGTCATTATTGACCAAAAAATCAATCGTCCCATTGATGCGGATAACTTTCGTTTAACACGAGCCGAATCATGGCGTAGCCAACGTTCCTTACGCAATATTTCGCTTAATTTGCTTGCTGCAAAACAGTTGTATCAAGTTGGTTTTTCATCTCAAGTTGTAGACAAAAGTTTACTAAAAAAACAACAAGAGCTATTTGATACAGCGATTAACTTAGGCAAGGATTTAGAAATTCCACTACAAATTGCACATGATGAACATTCAAAAGAATTACAAACATGGATTACTGCAATCAAGGCACTGAAAACCAGTATCAATATCGAGCTACCCAAAGCAATTGATATTCCGTTGGGCTTTAATAGTTTGGATGGAGATTGATCACATGGCGTTATCACGCAGAGATTTTCTAAAACATGCGTTAGGGAGTGGCTTGCTACTTGCTTCAGCATCTAGCACAGCATTATTGCTAGAGTCAAATAGTAAACAAAGTATCTTTTACAGTGCCGCAATGAATGCTAAAGGTCAGTACGTTGTTGCTGCTATTTCTGGTGAAGGAAAACTATTATTTGAGACTCCATTGCCCGCTCGTGCTCATGCATTAGCAATACACCCTAACAAGACAGAGTTGCTTGTTTTTGCTCGTCGCCCAGGTCATTTCTTGATGGTCTTAGATGCTAAAACAGGAGAGATTATTCAGACAGTTAACAGTGAAGAAAGTCGTCCTTTATACGGTCATGGTGTTTTTTCTAATGATGGAAAAGTCCTCTACTTAACCGCTAATGACATCAAGAATCAACATGGTGTTATCACTGTACTGGACACAAGCGATAAATATCGCAAAGTCAGTGAATTTTCTACGGGAGGAATTGGACCACATGAATTGAAATTTATGCACGATGGCAAAACCTTAGTCGTGGCAAACGGTGGGATTCTAACGCACCCAAACTCAGGCAGAAGCAAATTAAATATTGATAGCATGACACCTGCATTGACTTACTTAGATGTTCAACAAGAAAAAGTCGTTGACGATTACCGACTTGATAAACAATACCATCAACTCAGCATTCGCCATTTAGATGTCAATCAAAATGATACCGTTTGTTTTGCAATGCAATATCAAGGCTCTCGTCATGATCATTTCCCCTTGGTGGGCTTTCATCAAGGACAGGAGGCTTTGCAGCTTGCAGAAGCACCAATATCAGTACTATCAAATATGAAAAATTACTGTGGCAGCGTATGTGCAGATCGTTCAGGGCAATCTTTTGCGGTGTCATCTCCTAAGGGAAATTTATTTACCATATGGAATAGCAGTGGTAAGTTTATCTCATCCCAAATGATTAATGATGGCTGTGGAATTGCTGCGGGAATAACAGATAATGACTTTTATTTAAGTAGTGGCTCTGGAGAAATCCACCAATATCAGGCTACACAAAAACACGGTGCATTGATTGTATTATTTAAAAACTACCGCTGGGATAATCACATGCTATCCCATACTTCAAGTTAAGGAAATTATCATGCGTCATTCAATACTTATTGGTGCAATATGCACACTATTAATTTCTCATAATGTATTGGCAGAAGTCACCAAGGAAAAACTTGGGCAACAGCTATATTTTGATAAAAAACTATCAAAAAATAAAACTCAATCTTGTTCAACTTGCCACAATCCCGCAAAAGGATTTATTGACGACCGTGATAACGGTGTTGGTGGAGCAGCATCATTAGGTGATGATGGAAAATCCATTGGTGATCGTAATGCTCCCACCGCCGCTTACGCCATGTTTAGCCCTGATTTCAAGCTGAATAAAGAGGGAAAATATATCGTTGTTGATGGCCGACAAAGACTGACAACTTTAAAACGATTCTTACATAATGAATTTAGGTTATCCGAATTAAATGCCTTGCCTGAATTGAATGGAAAAAACTTTGATGATTTAATTAAACTCAATCCTGAATATCAAACAAAAATAGAAGACACTAAATTACTTGTTTATCTTATTCAACCGTCGGTTCCGCTTGAAATGGTATATGATATTTTTAACAGAATAAATACCGGAGGCACACAATTAACA
>JALVRY010000366.1:0-434 GCA_027024625.1 Thiotrichaceae bacterium | reverse complement strand
ACTAATCCCAGTGAAATGGGGATGCCTGACAAAGCGACAACGGTAGAACGCATCATGGAAAATAAAGCTTACGTTTCACAATTCAAAGAGCTTTACGGTGATACTATTTTTGATGATAAAGACAAAGCCTATGCAGCAATGGCGGAAGCTATCGCTAGTTTTGAGAGAACTGAATTATTTGCTCCTTTTGACTCCAAGTATGATCGCCACATCAGGGGCGAGTATAAAATGACTAAACAAGAGGAATTGGGCATGACCTTATTCTTCTCACAGCAATTTACTAATTGCAATCTGTGTCATCAATTAAAGAAGATTCAAGAAATAGCGGCATGGGTATCCGTTGTAGCTGATCCACGTAACATCAACTGCCGTCCTAAGTTTCATTTAGATATATGTATCTTCCAATCATAAACTTAACGTCCAGTATATTGCTA
>JALVRY010000365.1 GCA_027024625.1 Thiotrichaceae bacterium | reverse complement strand
TTTCCAATAAGAAAATAATCCATAAAAAAAGATAAATTTTGTGATATTTACGCCACACCGAAAGCTTTTTTGATACACTCGGTCACTGACTATTTTTACAAAAAAATAATAATACTAATTTTTGTTTCAACAACTGTATTTGCTATAAAAAAGACAATTAAAGTAATCAATGACTTAAGCTTTAAAATGAAACATACCAGCAACTCAGCTACAACAAACAAAATATGATATAGAATTTGGAGTTTTAAATGCATTTAAATAAGAAGTTATTGTCAGGCTTAGTTGCAGGTGTTTGCATAGGTTTGGCAACGGGGATTAGCGTTAATGTATTTGCCGAAAAAGGAAACGCATTACAATTACCGTTAAAAGAACTTCAAACTTTTTCAGAAGTATATGCCCGCATTAAGCAGGATTACGTTGAAAGCGTAGATGACAAAAAGCTAATTACTGACGCTATTCGCGGTATGTTAAGCGGTTTAGACCCACACTCAGCTTATCTTGATGCTGAAGAATTTACAGAATTACAAGTCGGTACAAGTGGTGAGTTTGGCGGCTTAGGCATTGAAGTCGGCATGGAAGACGGTTTTGTCAAAGTTATTTCACCCATTGACGATACTCCAGCACAAAAAGCAGGACTTGAACCTGGCGATCTTATCATCCGTCTAAATGATACTCCCGTTAAAGGCATGACATTAGGCGAGGCTGTAAAAATCATGCGCGGTAAGCCTAAATCAAAAATTGTGTTGATGGTTGTAAGAGAAGGCAAGCCCAAACCCTTCGAAGTTACAATTATACGTGACATCATTAAAGTAAAAAGTGTCAAAAAACGCATACTTGAAACAGGTTATGGTTATCTAAGAATCACTAGTTTTCAATCTAAAACAACCAATGGCGTACTTGATGCTGTAAAAGAATTAAACAAAGAAAACAAAGCACCATTAAAAGGGCTAGTCATAGACCTTCGAAATAACCCTGGCGGTGTACTGCACGCTGCAGTTGGAGTCTCTGATGCATTCATCGATAAGGGAAAGATTGTCTATACAGACGGCAGGATCGAAGATTCCAAAATGAAATACTTTGCACAAAAAGGTGATATTCTCAACGGAGCACCTATTGTTGTATTAGTTAATCAAGGCTCAGCATCAGCATCTGAAATTGTTGCAGGCGCATTGCAAGACCATAAACGTGCGTTGATTGTGGGTAAAAAGACCTTTGGAAAAGGCTCTGTACAGACTGTATTGCCTTTGGATGAAAAAACTGCAGTTAAAATTACAACGGCTCGCTACTTTACGCCTTCTGGTCGCTCCATTCAGGCTGAAGGTATTGAACCTGATATCCCTGTTGATACATTAAAGGTTACTGGAAGCAAAGATAGCGGCTTTGAGATGATTAGCGAGGCTAGCTTATCAGGCCACCTTGACAATCCAAACTCTCCAAAGATCCAAGAAAAAGCCCAAGACACGGCAGATGAAAAACAGCAAAAAGGAGTCATAACCGATAAGACAGCAACAGACAAAAAGCCTGATAATAAAGATGAGACAGATAAATCTCTTGCAGAAAAAGATTATCAGCTATACGAAGCTCTCAATTTATTGAAGAGCATGGATCTTATCCAGAATCATTTAAGGAATCTCTGATTAGGTCGGGTCGAATTTCCTGGGAGGAAAAATGAGCGGATTTTAACCTCAGGAAAACGACTCATGACTTGATCAGATATTCCTTAAGTAAGAAAGATAAGTAACCCCAAACCTGTGATAAATCAATGACTTATTTACCATGCCATAGTGAGGTCACAGATAAAAGTAACTAAATCCTTGTTAGGGCAAGGATTTAGTTTGGGGATATGAGAGATTGCAGGCAATTTATTTTTATATTTTCTAGAGCCTGCTAAGCTCTCTTGGGGCTTGCTTCACTGAGTTTGTATTATTTTTGTTATCTTTTTATTATTGTTACACTAAACATAAAGCAAACTACATGCCATCTCTCAAAAACAAGCATAAGCATTTGATTTTTAACTGTTTTTATTTTTATATCTATTCAGGATAGTTGTTTTTAGTGTCTAATTATGACAATTTTCTGACTTAAATCTTGTGCCGCTATTGTCATAATTGTCATGACTATGAGTGTGTATGGCTCTTTTGCTAAAATCTAGGTAATTATTTAATGTCTTTAGAACAAGCTCGCTTTAACATGATTGAACAACAAATTCGTCCTTGGGGTGTATTAGACTTAAGTGTTTTAGAGACAATGAAATCGATCCCTCGAGAGAACTTTGTACCGAGCATCCATCGAGCTTTTGCATTCTCTGATATTGCTATTCCTCTGGGGCACGGAGAAGCAATGATGCATCCACGTATAGAAGGCCGTTTGTTACAAGAATTGGCAATATTGCCAACAGATACTTGCTTAGAAATTGGAACAGGTAGCGGCTATGTTACAGCCTGCATGGCATCACTTGCAAAGCATGTACATAGCGTTGATATTCATGAAGACTTTACTCAGTCAGCCCAAAATAACTTAGACAACTTGGGCGTTGCTAATGCTAGCCTAGTAACAGGTGATGCCTCTCAAGATTGGCAAGAACAGCCGAATCACTATAATGTGATTGCGATTACCGCTTCTATGCCCGACTATAATGATAAGTATGAGAAGAAACTCAAGATCGGCGGACGCCTATTTGTTGTTGTTGGTGAAAAGAACATGAAAGCCATGCTAATAACCAGAGAAACTCCGAGTGACTTTTCTCGCGTTGAGCTATTTGAGACAGAACTAAAAGCACTGGTTGGCACAGAAAAGAAAGCAAAAGAATTTGTCTTTTAACTCTACAAAAAATATCAAGCCTTGTGCTTATCTAAGACCTGTATCAGTAATATTTTTCCATGAGCATTAAAACTATCTAACAGCTATACATAGAAGCAAGTACATTGATCTATGGTTTTTGCCCTATGTATAGCACCTCATCTCTTATTCCTTTGCTCATATCTCCAACCCTCCCCTCCTCGCGGTAATAAACTACATTTAATTCTTGGCACAAGCTAAGTAACTCGCCTTTTTCTAGTCGAAACTGAGCTGTACTGGGTCCACGTTCCGTTACTCTTTCTTTCGACCAAGTTTGATAAAACAACATTCCTTTTGATTTTAATGCTCCAATAATTTTCGAAAAACTGTTTCTATCGAGAAAGTAACTTACGATGATGATATCGTAGTGGCTTTTCGGTAACGGCTGCTTTTCAACATCACCTTTTATTGCCGAGAGGCTAAGTTGCTGCTGTTTCGCAAAGTCATCTAGCTTCTCTATGATTACTGTTGAAATATCAATTGCGTCAACCTGCAGACCTTTCTTAGCAAGCATTATTGCGTTACCACCCATACCACATGCAAGGTCTAAAGCAGTACCATGCTCAGGCAATAAATGTAAATTGTTGAGGAGAACCTTTGCAGGTTTTGCTGTAGCAATATCGACATCGTGGTAACGGAAATCCCATTTTTTAGTCATCTCATGCATTCAACTATTTTCTCCAAAAAGCAGGAGTAAGTATAACCAGCAAGGTAAATATTTCTAAACGCCCCATCAACATCGCAAGACAAAGCAACCATTTTACAAATTCACTCATACCTGCAAAATTTTCTGATACTTTACCTAAGCCTGGTCCTAAGTTA
>JALVRY010000364.1 GCA_027024625.1 Thiotrichaceae bacterium | reverse complement strand
CGACATGGTAGCGGGGCTTTTCGTTCCTGTGGTTATTCTTATTGCTATTATATCGTTCATTGCATGGGCAATATGGGGGCCTGATCCTGCACTATCTTACGGCCTTGTTGCCGCTGTGGCCGTGCTTATTATTGCCTGCCCTTGTGCGCTTGGGCTTGCCACGCCGATGTCTATTATGACCGCCACAGGGCGCGGCGCACAAGCGGGTGTTTTAATAAAAGACGCCGAAGCATTAGAGCGTTTTGAAAAAGTCGATACACTGATTGTGGACAAAACAGGGACTTTAACTGAAGGCAAACCAAAGTTAGTCGCCGTTCTTCCTGAAGAAGGTCATGACGAGGTGGAAGTCTTGCGCCTTGCCGCTTCATTAGAACGCGGCTCTGAACATCCTTTGGCAGAAGCTATTGTAAAAGGGGCAAAGGAGCGCGGTGTGGATATGGTGGATGCAAAAGATTTTGAAGCCATGACAGGTAAAGGCGTGAAAGGCATTGTCGATGGCCATAATGTTGCGCTTGGCAATGCGGCGCTTATGTTTGATATGGGGCTTGATGGCGGCGCATTTGTAGAAGCCGCTAACGCGCGGCGCGATGAGGGCGAGACAGTGATGTTTATTGTCCTTGACGGTAAAATTGCTGGACTGGTGAGCGTTGCTGATATGGTCAAGGAAACAACGCCTGCGGCTTTGAAAGAGCTGCACCGCTTAGGCTTTCGGATTATTATGGCGACGGGCGATAATGAACGCACAGCCAAGGCCGTGGCGGCAAAGCTGGGCATTGATGATATCCGCGCTGATGTTATGCCAGAAGATAAAGCCCGCATCATCCGTGAACTTCAGGAACAAGGCCATAAGGTCGCTATGGCTGGCGATGGTGTAAATGATGCCCCTGCCTTAGCGCAGGCCGATGTTGGTATAGCCATGGGAACAGGCGCAGATGTCGCCATTGAAAGTGCAGGCTTTACGCTGATTAGAGGCAATCTTGATGGGATCGTTCGGGCGCGCCGCTTGGTGCGTGCCACCATGCGCAATATCCGCCAGAATTTATTCTTTGCGCTGTTTTATAATGCTGCTGGCGTTCCTGTGGCTGCGGGTGTTTTGTTTCCGTTCTTCGGCATCCTCATCAGCCCCATGTTCGCCGCCTTTGCCATGAGCGCGTCTTCATTTTCTGTTGTAATGAATGCCCTACGATTACGAAAGGTAAAGGTTTAAAAAATACATATGAATGCCCCAGCAAAGATAAATTTATATCTTCATGTAACAGGTAAACGAGATGATAATTATCACTTCTTAGATACATTAGTTGTTTTTGCAAATATTGGTGATAGGGTTACAATAACCGAATCTAACCAGCTTAGTATGTCTATTGATGGTGAATTTGCCTCTCACATTGCAGAGCTTCCTATGGAAGAAAATCTTGTAATTAAGGCTATCAGACTTCTTGCCAATAAAATTGGATATAAGCCGGATTTTCATATAAATCTAACTAAAGACCTTCCACCAGCAAGCGGTATTGGTGGTGGTTCTGCTGATGCAGTGGCAACCTTAAAGGAAGCCATGAAATATTGGGGCATATCTGAAACAGCATCATTCTTGCCAGAAATATTACTGGAGCTTGGAGCAGATGTTCCTATATGTTTTTACGGTAAAGCTTCGAGGGTACACGGCATTGGGGAAATAATTACACCTTTACCAGAAGCGTTACCACCATTATACAGCGTTCTTGTTAATCCACTGGTTATTGTTCCGACCAAAAAGATATTTAGTAATTTTTCTGGTGAATTTAAGCCTGCTATTACACATTTTCCCAAGTTTAATGATATTGAATGTCTTTATAAATTCCTTAAAGAACAAGAAAATTCTCTATTATCTTGTGCGATGGATGAAAAACCTGTGATTGCTGGTGTGTTAAAATCAATAGATGCCCAGATAGGTTGTCGTCTTGCCCGTATGAGCGGATCAGGAGCTACATGTTTTGGGCTATTTGATGATGAACTACACGCTCAAAGGGCTGTAAAATCTATCAAATCCGCCAATCCTAATTGGTGGGTGAGAAGTACAATATTATAGCTTTCTTGCTAATATTATTATTATCTGGAAGCCTATTACCTGTAAGGAATTTATTTAAACTACAATAGATTTCAGCTATCGCATATAAAACTATTGACATATGCGTTCTTGGCGTATAGCTTGCGCCCCCATTGTCAATCTTTTAAATACGGTTTAAAAAAATGAAAGTCAGGAGTTCACTTAAGTCTCTGAAAACTCGCGGAAGAAACTGTCGTATTGTTCGTCGGCGTGGGCGCATGTATGTTATTGACAAGACGAATCCTCGTAATAAAGCTCGTCAAGGTTAATTGATCTTGTAGTTTTTATGATCTGCGTTTGTAGATTTTTTATGGATAATTCTCTTGTGTTTAAGGGAAATTCGTTCTTTGTAAATAGAAAAAGAATTGCTATACATTTATCTATGGTAATTTCTTTTTTTGCAAACACATGCTGGATCTGGTTTTAGATTATGTTCTCACGGTTATTAGGATTATTATCCTCCGATATGGCAATTGATTTAGGTACAGCCAACACATTGGTTTATGTCCGAGATCAAGGTATTGTCCTAAACGAGCCTTCAGTAGTTGCTATTTCTGAAGTCGGAGGTCGTAAGCGTGTTTTAGCTGTTGG
The DNA here is from genome assembly GCA_027024625.1 of Thiotrichaceae bacterium. Classification (GTDB taxonomy): domain Bacteria; phylum Pseudomonadota; class Gammaproteobacteria; order Thiotrichales; family Thiotrichaceae; genus S015-18. The sequence continues at coordinate 990 of JALVRY010000364.1, read as the reverse complement.
AAATGAAGCTAAACAAATGCTAGGGCGCACCCCCGGAAATATCGTTGCTATACGTCCTTTACGTGATGGCGTTATCGCTGACTTTGAAGTTGCGGAGGCTATGATTAAACATTTTATCCGCAAAGTGCATAATCGTCGTTCCTTCGTTAGCCCCAATATGCTTATTTGTGTTCCTTCTGGTTCTACGGCGGTTGAGCGTCGTGCTATTCAAGAATCAGCTGAAAGTGCAGGTGCGCGTCATGTTGAACTAATTGAAGAACCTATGGCAGCAGCTATTGGAGCAGGACTTCCTGTAACCGAACCAACTGGCTCTATGGTTGTTGATATTGGTGGCGGAACTACCGAGGTTGCGGTTTTATCTCTTGGTGGCATTGTCTATGCTCGCTCTGTCCGCGTTGGTGGTGATAAAATGGATGAGGCTATCATTGCTTATATTCGCCGTAATCATAATCTACTTATTGGAGAAAGTACCGCCGAACGAATTAAAAAAGAAATTGGATCTGCCTGCCCACCCGCTGAGGGAGAGGGGAAAACTATGGATATAAAAGGTCGAGATCTTATGAATGGCGTACCAAAAGAAATTGAAATTACAGAAAGGCAGGTTTCTGAAAGTTTAATTGAACCTGTCAGTCAAATTATTGAAGGTGTTAAAGTTGCATTAGAACATATAGCACCAGAACTTGCAGCAGATATTGTAGAACGTGGCATAGTTATGACTGGTGGAGGAAGCCTGCTTTCCAACTTGGATTTTGTTCTACGACATGCTACAGGGCTTCCAGTTACAGTTGCTACAGATCCTTTAACATGTGTTGCAGTTGGAACTGGACATGCATTAGAAGAACTAGAAACTATGAAAGCTACTCATAATCATGGTTATGGGTCTTAATTAAAATTTAGATTTACTAGAGAAAATATCTTGAAAAATCATCAGAAGAAATCATCTTTTATTCGTGCTGGTGGCTTCTCTTTATTAGGGATAAGGCTATCTTC
>JALVRY010000363.1 GCA_027024625.1 Thiotrichaceae bacterium | reverse complement strand
GGATAATTCCTTCCCATGCTGCATCAGCAATAATGGGGGAAGGATCCTCAGCATGTCGCATATAGACAATACAGCAACGAAAACGAGCTGTACGCTCTGCCTCTGGCACGCCTTCCATCTCTTTTAACAACTTAATGTTATTAGCCTCATCACCTTCACCTGAATAGCGTGCCGAATAAATACCCGGCTGCCCATTTAAGGCATCCACCTCTATTCCAGAATCATCCGCGAGTGCAGGTAGACCTGTAATTTTTGCTGCATGACGAGCTTTTAAGATGGCATTCTCAACAAAGGTTAATCCCGTTTCTTCTGCATCCGATACATTAAACTCAGACTGTTTTACAATTTCCATATCTTGGCTGGACAACATGCGGATGAACTCACGCAGTTTCCCTTGATTTCCACTAGCAAGTACAACTTTTTGTGTCATGATTTTATCCTTAGGGGGTTTAAACAAGCTCTCACTAGGAGGCTGTCTGAGAATAGCAAGTGTAGCGAAAATTTGGCTGATTAGTGCCTATTTTTCGTTCAAATAAGGAGAATGGTTGTTCCCTTTGATGAATTTGAACGGGAAATAGGTGCAATCAGGCAGATTTGCAGTAGCTTGTTCTATTCTCAGACAGCCTCCTAGACTTCATTCTGAGCAACAAAAATTTCTCGAATGCCTTTTTCTGCCAAATCTAACATCTGATTTAGCTCATCACGGCTATAGGCATGACCTTCTGCCGTACCTTGCACCTCAATAAACTGTCCTTCGCTATTCATTACAACATTCATATCGGTTTCTGCAGTTGAATCTTCCGCATAATCTAAATCCAATACGGCTGTACCATTGTAAATACCGACTGAAATTGATGCCAATTGTCCGTGAATAGGGTTATTTTCAATAGCCTCTTTATCAAGCAGTGTTTGAATCGCATCTTGCAAAGCAACATAAGCACCGCTGATTGATGCCGTGCGTGTACCACCATCTGCCTGAATAACATCACAATCTACAGTAATCTGACGCTCGCCTAATGCTTCCAAATCAACAACTGCACGTAGAGAACGCCCAATCAAACGCTGAATTTCTTGTGTACGACCACTTTGCTTACCGCCTGCTGCTTCGCGTCTCATACGTGAGCCTGTTGAGCGTGGCAACATACCGTATTCTGCTGTTACCCAACCCTTACCTTTACCGCGCAACCAAGGTGGAATACGCTCTTCAACACTGGCTGTACATAATACTTTTGTATTACCAAACTCAATTAACACTGAGCCTTCTGCGTGCATGGTATAATTCCGCGTAATTTTAATATCACGCATTTGATCCGCTGCTCGTTCACTCGGTCGCATTTTTAATCCTAAATTATCTACTCATTAATGCACGCCAATTGTAATGATTTTATCTAGTTTAGCTATTAAATAAGCTATGCTTGATAGAATTTCAGAGACAACAAAATAATTTCACATGACAAAAACTATCTTTTTCTTCCTTATCAGCCTGTTTATTTATCTCCCAGTTCATGCCGAGACTGTTATTCAACGTGGCAACGGTACTGAACCAGAAACCTTAGATATACATAAATCTTCAGGTGCTCCTGAGGCTAATATTCAACGTGATTTATTCGAAGGTCTAGTAACTGAAGCTGCCGATGGTTCACTAATACCGGGTGTTGCAGAAAGTTGGGAATTAAGTGATAGCGGCACAGCATGGACATTCCATTTGCGTGATAATAGTAAATGGTCCGATGGCAGTAAGGTGGTCGCTGCGGATTTTGTTGCGGCAATGCAGCGAGCTGTGAATCCCGCAACCGCTTCTGAATATGCTTTTATCCTTTGGCCGATTAAAAATGCTGAGGCAATTAGCAAGGGAGAAAAAAAGGAGATCTCTGAGTTGGGAGTTAAGGCAATTGATGACCACACCTTAGAAATCCAGTTAGAAAATCCAACCGCTTATTTACCCGGACTGTTAGCTCACCACATGGCTTACCCAATCCCCGCCAAAATTATCGAAAAATTTGGAAACAAGTGGACTCGACCTCAGAACCTAATTTCCAATGGAGCTTATACATTAAGCGAGTGGGTTCCCCAATCTCATATTAAATTAAGTAAAAACCCCTATTTTCGTGAAGCTGATAAGGTGTCGGCTGACACCATTATGTACTACCCCACAGAAGATAAAAGTTCAGAGCTAAAACGCTTTCGAGCTGGTGAATTAGATGTGACGGAGGATGTACCCAGTGATCAAATCAAGTGGATAAATGAAAACCTTGCCGATGTTTTTCACAGTTCTCCCTATATTGGCACATATTACATGGCGCTTAACTTAAAGAAAGCCCCCTTCAAAGATAATACCATGCTACGAACCGCATTAAATTTAGCAATCGACCGTAAAATTTTAACAGAAAAAGTCACTAAAGCTGGTGAAATTCCCGCATGGGGCTGGGTTCCACCGGGTGTTGAACACTATGCTCAACAAGCAATGCCGCAGCATGATTTAGATAAACCAGCGAGAGAAGCTCTTGCTCTTAAATTGTTTAAAGAAGCAGGCTTTTCTAAAGATCAGCACTTAGAAATCGAATTGCTTTATAACACCAGCGAAAATCATAAAAAAGTTGCTATTGCCTTATCAGCCATGTGGAAACAGGTATTAGGCATTAAAATTAATTTGAGAAACGAAGAATGGAAAGTTTATTTAAACTCCCGAACTCAACGCCAATTCCAAATGATTCGGGCAGGCTGGATAGGGGATTATAATGATGCTTATTCCTTCCTTAGCCTATTCCGCTCTGATGTCGGCACTATGAACCCTTCTATTTATAAAAATACAGAATTTGATACTTTGATTCAGCAATCAGAAAAAGAAGTTGATATAGAAAAAAGAGCAAAGCTTATGCAAAAAGCAGAGTCGATTCTTTTGGCTGATGCGCCTATCATTCCAATTTACCACTATACCACTCAGCATTTAGTTAATAAAAATATCCAAGGCTGGAAGGATAATGTAATGGATATCCATCCCTCACGTTTTTTATCAAAACCTCCAAAGTAATACTAGAAACTTGCCCCATAAGTCACGCCTAGATTCATGATCTACACTGCAGCAGCTAATAGAATAGTTATATAACTATTCTATTAAAACAATTTAACAAATTAATCTTGATGAACGGCAGATAAATGTTGTAATATCACAACATGTTGTAAATTAGCACATGCTAATATAATTGTATTCTTATAAAGGGCTGATACAATGATTAAATTAACACCAATTATTCTCTCTAGCAGTTTGTTACTTGCTTCATCTTTTGCTTCTGCATGTGACAACAAGTCATGTGAAATCGCATACTTAAACAGCAGTGAGCAATATGCCAGTTTACAGAATAGTCATGCACTTGCCGCCCAGCAAGAGCGGGAAGCTTACGCAAAAATTAGAGAAAACAGACAAAAGAAAATCAACGAACAACTTGTTAGAGAAGCAAGAGCCAATCTAATTCGCATAATTAATAAAGCAATTGCCCAAGGCAAATCAATGGAGTTTATTGAAGCTGCGGTTAAAGAGGCTTACGCTAATGGAACAATCAAGGCGGAAGTAGGGTTACTGAAAGGTAACAATGAAAACACCGCAAACGTCGAGGCAAAAGCAACAGAAGTCAACCAGCAAAATAGCTGATTTATCTGTTGCACCGATTATTCCACTAAGCGCTTGTCCGAGAATATGAGTCGTAGCGCGAGGGAATGCTGATTTGAGCTAGAATTTTCATCAATTTGAGGCGAATTTTATTCTATTTAACGAGAATTGAGGGAAAATCTAGCCAAATTCAGCTTTTCCACAGTAGACTCACTATTCTCGGACAAGCTCCTTGGATGTTGTGCTCTATTCCAACAAGGATCGCTGGAACTTTTTAAGAGCATCAAAGCATGGAAGCAACCATGCCAATAAACCTTAAAACTTATAATACGTTTCATTCAAGTAAGTAACTATCTTATCTAAATCCTCTGGAAACAAACGCACCTCTAATTGTGTATCACACATACGAACTTGCTTAGCCAACCCTTCTAACGATGTTACTTTATGGTCAGCCCGTGTATAAACTTCATCACCATGACAACGAACACAGTTGGCTTTAACTAAACTTTCTCCTGTTACCTCCGCTGGTTCTGTTTTCTCTTCTGATACCGATGTTTCTGTCACTGTCGTGCTAGCAACTTTAGTTGTAACGGCTTCTGTTTGTGCTTTTGCACTTTCAGTATTATCGTCGCCACAAGCTGTTAATAATGATACTGACAGCAGCAGTATCAACACACTGAATTTTTTTATATTTATTTCCATAATTTTCTCCATCCTTTTATTTTGAGAACTAGAGACCTTTGTATGAAAGGATGACGAAAGAAAAAAGAGCGTAATTTTCTCTATTTAGTCTAAAAATGAAGCTAATAGCCAAGCTATTATCTGACTTTTTAGACTAAATAGGGGGAATTCAAGCCTTTTTTATTCGTTAGATCTTTCGTGCAAAGGTCTCAACTATACAATAACAGATTCACCCATCATCAAATCATCTATTGATTCACGCTTTCGTATAACATGCACATCACTACCATCGACCAATATTTCAGCAACCCTTGGGCGTGAGTTATAGTTCGATGACATGGTAAATCCATAAGCACCCGAAGAGCGAACAGCAAGAAGGTCTCCAGCCTGTATTGCTAATTCACGTTCTTTACCGAGGAAATCACCTGTTTCACAGATTGGACCAACAATGTCATAAGATTGAACATCTACTGCATTTTTCTTGCTCACAGGGATAATATCTTGCCATGCTTGATACAAGGCGGGGCGAATTAAATCATTCATTGCTGCATCAACAATGGCAAAGTTTTTATGCTCATTATGTTTTAAGTATTCAACTTCTGTAACTAAGATTCCTGCATTTGCTGCAATTGCTCTACCCGGCTCAATAATAATTTCATATTCTTTTAATTTACTATTAGCAAACAAACGCTCTGTATAATCTGATGGCAATGGTGGGGTTTCATCTTTATAGCGAACACCTAAGCCACCACCAATATCTAAATGCTTAATATCAACACCGTTAGCTTTTAAATTATCCGCTAGCAATAAAATACGGTCTAATGCATCAATAAAGGGTTCAACCTCAGTTAACTGTGAACCAATATGGCAATCAATACCAATTACATTAAGATGGGGCATCTTATGAGCTTTTATGTAAATAGCCTCGGCTGATTCATAGCTAATCCCAAATTTATTATCTTTCAAGCCTGTTGAAATATAAGGATGTGTTTTCGCATCCACATCAGGATTTACCCTGATTGAAACGGGTGCTGTTTTCCCTAATTCACCCGCAACACAGTTTAAACGCTCAAGTTCCGCTTCTGATTCAACATTGAAACAATGAATGTCTAACTCCAAGGCACGTCTCATTTCAGATGATTTTTTACCTACACCTGAAAAAACAATCTTACGAGGGTCTCCACCTGCTCTTAATACACGTTCAATTTCACCTATCGATACCACATCAAAGCCAGAACCGAGCTTGGCGAACAGGCTCAATATTCCAATATTTGAATTTGCTTTTACCGCATAGCAAATCAGGTGTGGTTGATCAGAAAATGCATCATCAAATGCACACCAGTGACGCTCCAGTGTTGCACGAGAATAGACATAGCATGGTGTTGCATAATCTTTTGCTAAATCAGTAACGGATACATCTTCAGCATAAAGCTCATCACCTTTGTAGTTAAAATAGTCCATATCCTATTTTTCCTTCGCTTGCTCTTCTGTCTTTTCGGCTTCTTTTTTCACTGTTTTTTCTGCTTTCTTCATTTCAGCTTGTTTTGCTTTTTCATCATCAGGTAAGTATAACGGCCCTTTAATGCCACAACCTGTTGAAGTGAGTAATGTCATAAGAGAAAAAACAAAGATAACGGCAATTAATAGCCACTGAGACCAACATTTACACATGGTGCAGCCTTATACGGATAGCTTAAAGGGTGCAAGTATAAGCTTTTCTCGGTGAAGGCGACAATAATTAGCCCAATTCCTAGTGAAATTATTCTGAACTGTTAAGTAAAAGCCTAGTCTGATCTGATACGTATGCAAAATTGCTACGTTACAGCACTTAAAGTTTAACAGGCGACACCCTATCAGCTGCGCCATTATCACCTCCCTGTTATATTTTAAGTGCTGTTTTATATCAATTAGCTAACAATGGAAGTTGGCTGATTAATTTGGTGAGATATACACTATAAAAATAATAAGTTGTATGTCACTAACTCGGGTTCTCATTTTTACGGTAGGATACCGCCACTTAGTAAACAAAATGAGGCTATATGCAACACTTATCACAAAAAGCACAAGGAAAGGTGCCATTGGATATGGAAATTATTGAAACCTCCTCAGAAGCAAGTCGCGTCGTTATTTGGCTACATGGATTAGGTGCGGATGGTCACGACTTTGTTCCTATTGTTCCTGAATTAGATTTACCAGATCAGGCAAATATTCGTTTTATCTTCCCTCATGCGCCAACACGTCCTGTTACCATTAACGGTGGTTATTCGATGCGAGCATGGTATGACATATTATCAATGAATTTAGGTGATGACTTATCGTCTAAACGTGAAGACATCATGGCCTCAGTGGATATGATCAACAAAGTCATTGAGGCTCAACTTGAACTTGGTGTTGAGCCAAGCAAAATACTTCTTGCAGGATTCTCTCAAGGCGGTGTCATTGCTCTTTATGCAGCATTACATTTTCCTGAGAAATTAGCTGGCGTTATGGCATTATCAACCCATATGCCTTTTGCAGATGATATTTTAAAAGACATTGACGATGAACACGCGCAAATCCCTATTTTTTCTGCTCATGGTACAGATGATGCCGTTGTACCGCATAGTAACGGCACACAGTATAGAGAAGCATTGAAAGATAAAGATTTTGACATAACCGTACGCGACTACCCTATGCAGCACTCTGTCTGTGCTGATGAAATTCGTGATATTAGCCGTTGGTTATTGTTTCGGTTATTTTAACCTGAATCTTCAATATTACAGATTCAGGTTAAAAATAAGCTTATCTTGAATGGTATTTTAATAAGCTTGCCATGCGTACATTGTTGACTGCTTTAGCAAGGGCTTCTGGCGTTCTGCCGTCCGCATTTACAGCATTTATATTGGCATTATTATTGATAAGCAAAGAGGCAACTTGGAATGAACCAAACCGTGCTGCTGTGTGTAGTGGTGTCCAACCTCCAGTTGTTGTTGCATTCACATTCGCTCCTTTTTGAATCAGTAGCATGGCAGTCTGCTGTTGATTAGCACTTGCGGCGGCATGTAAAGGCGTTTCACCCTGAGCATTAGCAGCATTTGGATTAGAGCCTTGCGCAAGCAAACCACGAACTGTGGCAACATCACCAGTTTTTGCTGCATCGAATAAGTCCCCACTCACGATAGCCGCGGGTACGGTACTGTAATGCCCTGTTGGGGCATAAGCGCCTCCTGTTGAGGAGCTTGCTGTATTTGCAGTAGAAGTGCTTGCTGCAGGAGCTGTCGCAGTTGTTGTGCTAGAGCTACTCTTCGTATTAGTTGTTGTTCTACTAGTAGTCGGTGTGGTCGTTGCGCAGGCAGATAAAATAAATGCAGATACAGCAAGTGTTACTGTTGTTTTTAATATGGACATGATTATTTCTCTTTTGTTTTAGTAATATTATCTATACAAATTCAGTCTAAAAAGAGCATTATCTACTAAGTGTCAATTTCAACATGAATTCAGATTAAAGACTCTTTTCTTTATGTAATCTTTTACCTGAATCTGCATTTTTCTCACAGATTCAGGATTTCAGCTAGCACATCCATATGCCTTATTAAGGAATCTCTGATTAAGTCCAAAATATTGGAAGTGACACTTTAGTGTCGCCTGTAAGGCATTGAAATACTTTTGTTTCGGGCGAGGCTAAAGCCTCACTTCCTACTTGATCAGAGTTTCCTTAAGGAATCTCTGATATGAATCAAAAGCTTCACTTAATCGACAACAAGTTTAAATCACAGTTTTAGATCTGACAAAAAATAATCGATAAAGATACCAATAAATATTGCCATACCAACCCAATTATTATGTAAAAAAGCCTGCAAACTTAGTATTGGGTCACGATTCCTGATCATTTTATGTTCATAAGCAAATAATAACAGTGCAATTAATAAACTACCGTAATAATAAATTCCAAAGCCGACTAGCCAACCTACCCAAATAAGCATTAATAACGTGCCTAGCTGTAACAAGGCAATAATCAACTTGTCATATCGCCCAAACAAAATAGCTGATGATCTCACGCCAATTTTTATATCATCTTCCTTATCAGATAAGGCATACATAGTGTCATAAGCAATCGTCCACATCAGTGTCGCCACAAACAATAACCAAGCTTCTAATGGAGGAGCCTGTTCAGTGACAGCCGTGAATGCCATTGGAATAGCCCAAGCGAATGCCGCTCCTAGATGCAGTTGAGGTAGTGAGTGAAAACGCTTCATAAAGGGGTAGCTAGCCGCTAAAATTACAGCCACGACCGAAAGATAAATTGTTGTTGTATTAAGTTGTAGCACAAGAAAGAATGCAATCAACGAGAGTACGGCAAATACACCTAATGCCTCTTGAGCTGTAATTTTCCCCGATGCGAGTGGTCGAGACTTTGTTCGTTCTACATGTGCATCAATTTTACGATCTGCATAATCATTTATCGCACAACCTGCCGATCTCATTAATACAACGCCTAAGCTAAAAATAAGCAAGAGTTTTAACTCGGGGATACCATTTGATGCGATCCATAAGCCCCATAGCGTTGGCCATAGTAATAAATAAATCCCAATCGGACGATCTAATCGAATCAATTGGAAGTAGTAGTTCAGCTTTTCCCTTACATTAATCAATTTTCAAACGCTCAACGATAGTATCATTCACTAAATGTGATTCGATTATTTCATCAATATCTTCTTTATCAATGTAGCTATACCAAACGGCATCGGGGTAAACAACTGCAACTGGCCCATGTTCACAGCGATTCAAGCATCCTGCTGTATTGACTCTCACTTTACCTGCTTTAACTAAACCCAAATCTTTCGATCGTTGTTTCGCATAATCCCGCATCGCTTTTGCATTAAAATTTTCACAACATTGGCTACCATCTTCACGCTTATTAGTGCAAAAAAAGATATGATGTTGATAATAGGACATAGTTAGATTCCAAATAATGGTATATCCCTATAGTTTAAGTACCCAATCAGAATAAATCTAACTAATTTTGTGCCCATACTGAATCAGGAGCAAACAAAAAGCGATGCAAAAAGAAATAGGTTCAATCAGTGATTTTCTCAAACAAGGTAATTTCAACTTCCGTATTTTTGATATGGGACGACGCGTTACACGAATCTCCAATCAGTTATTCGAAAAAATAGAAAACCAACAAGAACAATACCCATATCCCTTCCAACAATCAGCATGGCTAGCTATTTTATTTTGGGATAAGAATAAGCAAGCAGAATCAATTATTTGGTTTTTGAAATTTCCAATCGATGAATTAGGTTATTTACAACTATCATCACGTGATGCCTTTATACAACAACTGATTGATCAGCTGGGCTCTAGCCTGCAAGAAAAGCAACATAACAAACCTGTTTCAGACTCATTAAAAGAAAGCCCATTTGCCTTTAAGCCCAAACAAGACCGTTTGGCTATCTTTCACTCAAAAGCATCAAAAGAACTAGGGCAATCACCCTCACAATATTATGCACATACCCAAGAATATTTACGGGGTGACATTGGCTACGAGCAATGGAAGTTTCTTGGCTTACAAGGTATCGCTGATGTTGTTGCTCGTTTAGACGAGGCCGCAAACGAATCAATACTAGCAAAAGCCATTGACTCTTTACCTGATACCCCCCTAGAAATTATCTGCAATATGCTAGAGCATAGCGAGCCAAAACGTAATTTAAGTGAAGCATTATCTCATCGTTTGACTACTGAACTAGAAGGCAAGCAATCCACATTGCTAATTGCTGCACTCACACGAGCTTTATCCAATGGACGACCTGAATCACTGAGACTTTCTCTTTGGAAAACTTTATTAGAATCTGAAGTAGCATCAGAAATTGAGATATTGGCCGCCATCTCGGGTCGTGCATGGCGTGATTTAGATAACCGCAATTTATTGAAACAATTTATAACAGCCCTAGCAGGCTGCAATCAAGAGCAGTTTAATATTCTATTAATTGATTTAATGGCAATACCTACATTACGAGAGCCAATACTAGCGGTAATGCGTCAACCTGATCGAACAAAAGAACTAGATGAGAAAATAGGAAGGTTCTTTCAGTTGCTGAAAGGGTAAATTTTTTCACAATTACCTGAATCCGTGACTTCAATGCGGATAACAGGGGGTAAGATATTGGTTTAGCACGGGATTTTAAAAAATCTTAGCTTCACCCATAGGTTAAGCGGGCATTTTTTAAACCCGTGATGAATCAATAGCTTATTCACTGTGCCGTAGTGAAGTCACTGATTCAGGAATTATTTAAGGTAGGGCATAAAAAAGGCGAAGATACTATCTTCGCCTTTTTTATTTCAGCCTGTTACTAAGTAACAAGCTTAGTGGCCAGTTGCTGCGTCTGCTGCACCTTGTGCTGCTTCACCAGCCGCTTTAGCTGCATCGCTCGCTGCTTCTGCCGCACCTTGCGCTGCTTCACCAGCCGCTTTAGCCGCGTCACCTGCTGCTTCTGCCGCGCCTTGTGCTGCATCTACTGCTGCTGCACCCGCATCTGCAGCTGGAGTTGCTGTTTCTGCTGCTGGAGCTTCTGCACCAGCTTCAGCCGCAGGAGCTGAGTCATCAGCGTCACC
>JALVRY010000362.1 GCA_027024625.1 Thiotrichaceae bacterium | reverse complement strand
ACACATTATCTGCTGTTAGACGAAAAACGAGCGTTTCATCATCATAGTCCGAAATAGCGTCAACAACCCTTTTAAGTACGTTATTTAAATCCCCTCTAAAGTACTCTATCTGATGGCTTGCTAAAGTAGCGACCAATTCATCATCACTATATTCTTTAGAGGTCACAACAATAACTTTTCGCCCTGTATTCCCCGCTCTTTTTGCAGCTAAAACAACCAATGGAATACCACGAATAGGTAATAGAACTTTGGCAGGAAGTCGAGAAGAGCTTGTTCTAGCCTGCAAAACAACAATGCTATTACTCAAGCTAGCGCCTCTTTTAATATTGAAATAACTTTCTCTTGCTGAGAGGCTGTCATCGTAGGAAACATGGGAAGACTAATTGCTTCTTGATAATAAGTTTCAGCCTGAGGAAAATCACCTGATTGAAAACCCATTTTTTCATAGTAAGGTTGAGTATGCACAGGTATATAATGCAAATTTACACCAATATTCTCTTTTCTTAAAAAATCGAAAATATCACTATGTTGTTTTTCTATTTTTTCTAGCTGTAATCGAATTACATATAGGTGCAAGCCAGAATACTTTTCTTCTGAGCGGATTGGTAGATTTACTGGCAACTCTGATAATGCATTATCATAAATATCAGCAAGTTGATGTCGCCTTGCAACAAATTCATCCAGTCGCTGTAATTGACTAAGCCCAAGTGCCGCTTGCAGATCGGTCATTCGATAGTTATAACCCAAGGTGATTTGCTGATAATACCAAGCACCATCGGGTTCATGCGTCATCTTTTGTGGGTCACGCGTGACACCATGTGAGCGTAACAGCTGCATTTTTTCTGCTAGCTCTTTTTGATTAGTGACCGCCATGCCACCTTCACCTGTTGTCATCGTTTTAACAGGATGAAAGCTAAAAACGGTTATGTCGCTATAGCGGCAATTTCCAATCGGTTCATCATAATACTTACCACCAATTGCATGAGAAGCATCTTCAATAATATGAAAACCATACTCCTGACTGAGCTGGTAAATTTCTTTCATATCGCAAGGCAAACCACAAAGATGCACAACGACAACTACTTTGGGTAACTTGTTATTACTCTTAGCAACTATTAGTTTTTCTTCTAATTTTTGTGGACTAAGATTCCACGTCACTGGGTCTATATCAACAAAATCGACCTGAGCACCACAATAAAGCCCACAATTTGCAGAAGCCACAAAGGTTATGGGTGTCGTCCATAACCAGTCTCCCTTTTTCAAACCTAACGACTCACAAGCAATATGCAGTGCTGATGTTGCACTATTTACTGCGATGCCGAACTTAGCCCCTGTATAATCACAAACAGCTTGTTCAAACTTTGGAACTGCTGGCCCTTGTGTTAGGAAGTCTGACCGAAGAACATCAACTACTGCTTGAATATCTTCTTCCGATATATCCTGTCGCCCATAAGGAATCATCTACAACTCTGCTAATTGGTCGTATTCTTGCAACTCTTCAATCGACAAAAAGTGCTGATTAGTTCCGGAGTTGTACTCAAATCCCTGCTCAACTTGCTTTGCCTTTTCACCCAACATATTTTCTGAAAAGTCATTACTACGACTTGAAAATGTTATGCTGGGTGCAATCACATAGTAATCATCAAATTCAAATGTTAAGTGTGAATCATCAGAAGGACACATAACCTCATGTAGCTTTTCACCTGGACGAATACCGATAATTTTTATAGGCAAATCAGGTGCAAGCGACTTAGCTAAATCAACAATATTTGCGGAGGGAATTTTAGGAACAAAAATCTCTCCACCCTGCATACGCTCGAAGTTTTTCAGGACAAACTCCACACCATCTTTTAGGGTTATCCAAAAACGTGTCATTTCTTCGTGTGTAATAGGTAACGAATCTGCCCCTTCTGCAATTAATTTTTTAAAGAAGGGAACAACTGAGCCACGAGAGCCAACAACATTACCATATCGTACAACAGCAAAGCGGGTTGGATGCCCTCCTGCCATATTGTTTGCTGCCACAAATAGTTTGTCTGATGCAAGCTTAGTTGCACCATATAAATTAATAGGATTTGCAGCTTTGTCCGTTGAAAGTGCGATTACTTTTTCAACATCATTAGCAATAGCGGCTTGAATTACATTTTCGGCACCATGAATATTGGTTTTAATGCATTCCATTGGATTATATTCAGCAGCAGGAACCTGCTTAAGAGCCGCACCATGAATAACAAAGTCCACACCATTCATTGCTTGCGTGAGACGCTCTCTGTCTCTAACATCTCCAATAAAATAACGCATACAAGGAGCATGATAATCCTGCTCCATTTCAAACTGTTTAAGCTCATCACGTGAATAGATTATCAAACGCTTTGGCTGATAATTATCCAATATTGCTTTAACGTAACGCTTACCGAAGGAACCTGTCCCACCTGTAATCAATAGTGTTTTATTATTAAACATAATCTATTTATTCGTGTGTATTAACACATGCCTTTTTTAACGATATTAATGAGCACCAAGAGACTTAACATACCAGTCCATTGACTCATCTAGGCCTTGGGATATTTTATGACTTGGCTCATAGCCCAACAAACTTTTAGCTTTAGAAATATCTGCACGGGAATGCCTTACATCACCTGCTCGAAAGTCCCGATAAATTGGAGATTTCTTATCCAAGCCTTCGGTACGCTCAATCAAACGCTCCTCTATCATTTCATAGAGTTGATTCAAGTCAGTTTGATCATTTAAAGCCACATTATAAACTTGATTCGTGGCTTCATCATTTTCTGCCGTTGCTGCAAGTAAATTCATCTGCACAGTATTATCAATGTAACAAAAGTCACGGCTAGTCTTACCATCGCCATTAATAAAAACATCTTCGCCTTCTAAAATGCTTTTTACCCACTTAGGAATTACAGCAGCATAAGCTCCTTCAGGGTCTTGCCTTTTTCCAAAGATATTAAAATAACGCAAGCCAATCGCCTTAAAACCATAAGTCTTCTCAAATACACTGGCATAAAGTTCATTAACTAATTTCGTAACCGCATAAGGGCTAAGCGGGTTACCGATTTTATCTTCCACTTTGGGTAAGTCAGGGTGATCACCATAAGTTGAGCTAGAGGCCGCATAGACAAAACGCTTTACCTTAGCGTCTTTTGCTGCCACCAACATATTTAGGAAGCCGTCAATATTGGCACTATTTGTTCTTGCTGGATCTTCAATTGAACGTGGAACAGAACCTAAGGCCGCTTGGTGCAAAACATAATCAACACCATTGCAGGCTTGTTTACAAGCAGTAGCATCTCTAATATCACCCTCGATTAACGTAAAGTTGCCCGAAAGATTATTTCCCGTTACCGACTCAGCATCACTTATTGCTTGCTCTATATTATGCTGATACCCTGTTTCAAAGTTATCAAAACCAACAACTTTTTGATTTAAGATCAGTAATTTTTCTAATAAGTTTGAACCAATAAAACCCGCAACACCTGTAACCAACCACGTAGACTGATTCGATCTAAGGCGTTCTTGCAATACTTCATATTTTGTCATTATAGTCGCCCGTCCACTTCATCAGCTGAAAGCAAGTATTTAATATCATAAAGAATATGATTCTCCTGCCCTAGTTTTCTAAGTTGCTTAACACCAATTTCTCTAAACTCGTCATGTGCGACAGCAATAATAATTGCACTATACTTCCCTTCTGTCAGTTCACCTACAGGAGTAATTCCGTATTCATGCTGAGCTTCATCTTTATCGACCCAAGGATCATAGACATCCACATTACAATTAAACCCCTGAAGCTCTTCGATTAAATCAATTACTCGCGTATTTCTTAAATCAGGACAGTTTTCTTTAAAGGTTAAACCCAAAATCAGCACATTTGCATCAACGACATGGATGCGACTTTTAGTCATCAGCTTAGTTACTTGATCGGCAACATAAGCTCCCATACTATCGTTAAGTCGTCGCCCTGCTAAAATCATCTCAGGATGATAACCTACCTCTATCGCTTTATGCGTGAGATAATAAGGATCAACACCAATACAATGCCCACCCACTAGCCCAGGGCGAAAGGGAAGAAAGTTCCACTTGGTGCCTGCCGCTTTCAGCACCTCTTCTGTATCAATATCCAACTTATTAAAAATGAGAGCAAGCTCATTAATAAGTGCAATATTGACATCTCGCTGAGTATTTTCAATAACTTTTGCGGCTTCAGCCACGCGAATACTTGATGCCTTATAGGTACCAGCAGTAATTATCGTTTGATACAGAGCATCAACTCTATCAGCGATCTCTGGAGTAGAACCTGATGTAACCTTTTTAATCGTCGTTACACGATGCTCTTTATCACCCGGATTAATACGCTCTGGACTATAGCCCAAATAGAATCCACTTTGGTTTTTATCTGCACTCTTTTCATTCAGATAAGCTAGGCCAGACTCAGCCTCTAATATTGGCACACAGACCTCTTCCGTTGCACCGGGATAAACCGTTGACTCATAGATGACGACATCACCATCGTTCAGCAACTTACCAACCGTTTCACTAGACTTGACTAATGGCGTAAGATCAGGCCGTTTGTGCTCATCTATAGGTGTTGGAACAGTAACAATATAGATATTACAATCACGAATATCTTCCATACTCGATGTATAACTTAACTTAGACGCTTGCTTTAGCTCATCAGAGTCAACTTCTAAAGTATTATCTACGCCCTTTTTTAGCTCTTGAATTCTGTCTTCATTAATATCAAAACCAATTGTTTCAATCGTCTTTCCAAACTCTACTGCTAACGGTAACCCAACATAACCAAGCCCAATTAATGCAATTTTATCTGTATTCATAATTTAATAACTAAATTTAATAACTAAATGTCATTTTTAATATTTTGAGAACTATTCTTTAATTCACCAACCTCTTCTTCCAACTGCCTAATTTCCTCTTGCAATTGGTCATACTCCTTAACTTTTTTCTTGAGAAACTGAATAGCTAGCCTTCCTTTTTCCTCAATACCTGAAGGAGTCAATAGATATTTATATACTTTTTTATTTGGGTTATTGTGAAAGTTATTCACCTTCACCCAACCACTTTCCACCAGTTTCTTTAAACAATAGTTAAGCTTTCCCAAACTCACTCCCATTTCTACCGCTAGCTGCCGCTGGGTACAATCAGGATCCTGCTCTAACTTGCGAAGTAAATTAAGGTAGGTTTCTTTGCTCATTGAATCACAAAATAATAAAAATGAAGTTGGATGAAAGGCACGCTACCGCCCTACCGTGTCATCTCACAGCATGGCAAAAAATCTTGAAGCACCGCATACTAGCACAGCGTTCAATGACTGAACACTATTTTTTTCTAAGAAACTTTATGTCAAATCAAGCATTAAAAACTAGAAATATCTACTGTACTTATCGGTAGCTTCGTTAGCGTGCCCATCATTTCGATCAATACAAAAGCACACTGCTCACCACTGTCATAGCAATCAAAGATAGCTTGCAAGCCCTTGAATGCTCCCTGTTCAATTAAGACCTGTTCCCCTTTTTTAAACCGATCTAAACTTTCTGCTTTTTCAGAAAGTAAGCCTTCTGCTCGTTTTAAATCATCAACTACTGATGTTGGTATTTTTGCTGGCTCCATACCAAAACGAACTACCCCTGACACGCCATAAGTCGAGCGAATGGGAGCCCAGTTATCATTTACAATATCCAAGGAAATAAATAAATAACGTGGAAATAATGATTCAACCCTTGTAACCATTTTTCCTCTTTGCTTGCGCAAACGTTTTGCTAGCGGACGATATACGTCATAGCCCTGATTTAATAATTGCTGCTCTGCTCTTTCATCCTGTTTTGGTTTACTTGTCAGTAAATACCAACTTTTTTCTCCGCCCACTATAAAACAGCCTACGTAATTTTGAGATGCGACAGTATAACGCTCTTTTTAAAAAATGTTTTATTTTTATAAAAATGAATAAATACTTACACCACAATTCTTACCACATCATCCTCTGATGCTTCCAGCAATTGCCCTATTGCCTCCAACTCTAACCCATTTGCTTTAGTGACGGCCATAAATTCATCCAGCCCTTTATCACTTACCATTACCAATAAGCCACCACTGGTTTGCGGATCACAGAGTATATCTTTTTGGCGTTGTGTGGTCTCACCCAGTACATGCCCAAAACTTTTAAAGTTACGCCCTGCTCCTCCTGGTGAACATCCCATATCTAAATATTCATTTACATGGGGCAATAGCGGGATTTTATCAAAATCTATTTTTGCTTTAAGACCACTCCCCTCACAAACTTCACGTAGATGTCCTGCCAAACCAAAACCTGTTACATCCGTCAGTGCATTAACACCTTTAATTTGAGCAAGCTCAGCACCAATTTTATTAAGAATACACATAGTATTCGTTGCAATGCTCTCATGTTCTGATTTCAGTTTTTTCTTCTTTTGAGCCGTGGTGAGGACTCCAATGCCAATAGGTTTGGTTAAGAATATGTGATCTCCTGCTTTAGCTGTATTATTTTGTTTGAGCTGATCTATCGCAATTGTACCCGTCACAGCTAAGCCAAAAATCGGTTCAGGTGCATCAATACTATGCCCACCTGCCAAAGTGATTCCCGCATCTTGGCAGACTTTACGGCCACCCTCTATCACTTGCTGTCCAACTTCAGGGGGAAGCTTATCAATCGGCCAGCCAAAAATTGCGATTGCCATAATAGGCTTGCCACCCATCGCGTAAATATCGCTAATGGCATTGGTGGCAGCAATTTTTCCGAAGGTAAATGGATCATCAACAATAGGCATAAAGAAATCTGTTGTGCTAATAATGCCAATGTTATTTCCAATATCATAAACAGCCGCATCATCACGCGAACTATTACCTACTAATAAGGCACTATCCAATTCTTGGGTTAGTTTTGATTCCAACATAACATCGAGTACAGCAGGAGATATTTTGCAACCACAGCCCGCTCCGTGGCTATATTCTGTGAGCCTAATTGATGTATCCATATAATTCTCCTTCGTCTTAATTCAACCCGCATGGTACTGCACTAGGCAATAATCCTCTATAGACACAACAATTTTTATATACTCTCATGCCCACTACTTACTCGATAGTCTGCATGAACTTCCAACTACACAATTACCAACCTAATATCGAAGACTTAAAAACAGTGCTAATGAGACTGTGCAAGTATTCTGGGACTGCGAAAAAATGAGGAAAAATTTTCCAGATTTTGTTTAAAAATGAAGGTAATAGCAGGTTATTGGCTGAATTCTTAAACAAAATATGGGGAATTTTAACCATTTTTTCGCGTTTCATGAATACTTACACAGTCTCTAATTCAAGGCCTGCAACAAACACTTAAACAATTACACCCTGAGTTCTTTTATAATGAGATAGGCTCACAACTGTTCAGTCAAGTCTGCGAACAGCCCGAATACTACATTTTTAATCGTGCCTACAATGATGAAGAAGACCGAATTGAGATGCACGCTAGTCAGCGTAGAAGCACAAGCACTGAAAATTTTAGACCATACATTTCATTTTGACGAAGGAGAAACGATTCATACCGAAAACTCTTACAAATATGTAGTGGATGAATCTCAGAATTTAGCAAGAAAGACAGGCTGGAAAACGGAAAAAGTATGGTTAGATAGTAATCGCTATTTTAGCGTATATTTTTAAACACCCCAACTCATGATAACTCTATAAGTTGAGGCGTAAGGTGCAAATTCACCTATTTTCCACTAGATGATGCAACCTCCTCCTTCTTTTTATCTTTATCTTTGACTTTATCCCAATGTTTCCCATATTTCTCCCACCATGTAATTACCTCATCAACTTTTTTGGCGCTATCTGCGGCCATAATAGTGGGGGAATATGAAACAACACATAGAACGATGACGAAACTACTTAATAGTCCTTTTATTAACATAACACTCTCCTTGTTTTTAAAGGATTACTGGTTACATTCAATACTGCTTATGGAATTTATTGTTATGGATTGTTTATCTGTTAGCTCAGTAATTCTTTGATTTTGGTAATTATTGGAAGAATCCGCTTCCAATAGAGACTATTGAGAGTTATTTGCTCAGAAAGTTCAAAATTTATTCATATTACGTTCAGCTTTCGGGAATGTTTAGTTACTTTTCAAACAATTTATAAATATTAAATTATCGTTTTAAACCCCAACCTCGTTCTAAAATACCATGACAATGCATCAACGGTGACCTCTCATAGGAGTCGTAATTAAAAACCTGAATCCGTGGCTTCAGGTAAAAGCAAACCCATTGCCTCATCAAGAGCCTTATCATTTCTTTTTAAACTGAAATTTCTCAAATTCCCTTAGAGCATTGCGTAGCTGAACATTTTCCCCGTAAATTTCTTCCCAGTTTTTTAGCCATTGCTGTGTACTAAATACTATCGGCAAGTCATGTGTTAATGCACAGAAAGTCATTGCTTGTTTTATTTCTTCAATATTTTCAGGCTGGCAGACTGCCTTTTTTAATTTATCGCGTGCAATCCAGCGTTGCCATGCCCAATATGCTTTTTTGCTAAATTTATACGTTACAAAAGACCCCATAATCACAATAAATAAGCCAATAATAAGCTGCCAAATATCTGATAAAACTAAGAGATATTCAGGCCTATACTCCTGCTTTTGCAACCGTCCAGTCTTAGGATTAAACCAATGCCATGACAATGTTGGTAACTCTAATAAACCATTGGACTTTGCTTTAAAAGGAACAAGATATTCTTGCTGAAAATCAGAAGCCTCAAAGGATGACCTAGCCGATAATTGCGAGGGGAAAAATTCAAAATCAGGACTAGCTTTAATCTGCTTTAACACGGGGGGAAATTGCTCAGGCGTAACCTGCTTACTTTGCAATGTAATTTTCCAATACGCTAAAGTATCAGGCGTTAATATGCCTTTCGGTTGAATTATGGAAGCAATTTTAACTTCACCAACAGGCAAGGTAGGTGGAAAATAAGGCGGTAAAGCTTGTACCTTTATAATTTGCTCTGGTGCTTGCCACTTAACACGATTTTTACCGTTTAAAGAATAACGAATCGTTGGTAACTTCACCTGCTTTAGACCAGAGCGATAAGGCGTAACTCGCCAGCGAAGACTTATCTGATAGGTCTCCTTAGCCTCATTTTTTTCCACCAAAAGAGGCAAAGCAACCACATTAGCTCCATCAACAATAAGCTTACTTTCTGAGCGTAATCGAGCATATTGGCTAGGCGCTTGTACGCTGACTTCAACAATTGTAGCTTCACGCTGCCAAACCTGTGAGTTGGAGAGATGAATATCCCATGCTAAGTCTACGGCTACCACGGCAATACCTCGGGGATACGTTGTGGTTCACTCTGCTTGGAGTAGTAACCCTCCTCAATTTCAAATAAGCGTTTAAATAAAGTAGCAGGATTCGTATCCATTTGCTGCAAAGCAACTTGGGCATCAGCTAGCGATTGTTGTCGTCGATTCCACTCTTGTAGATTCTTAGCCCCATGTTCCGCCAATCGCTGAAAACCACGGTTTACCAACTTATCCAAGCTTGCATCATCCAAAGGTATCGGGACGATGTTCTCAATGGGCTGGGCTTTGCTTTCACCCCAAGTACGGGTAGTTTGTTGATCCCAATCCAATTCATTGCTCCAGCGTTCTACATTACCTCCACTTGTTGCACTATCTGCTGTTTTATTGGCTCTAGCAGCCAAACGCTTTTCTAACTCAACTTGCACAGCTTGACCTAAGGATAAATTTTGTAGAGTTGCTCGGTATTTAGGGCGATAACGCAAAGCATCTTCAAACACCTGAATTGCAGCCCTATAATCCCCTTGGTTAAAATAGCTATTACCCAAATTATGCAAGGCTCTAGCTCGCTCTTCATCTGTCTTCGCTTGAAAAACAGCTGAGCTAAATTGCTTAATGGCTTGTTGGTAGTTTTTCTCACGATACGCTCGTACCCCTTGATCGAAAACCAAACTGTCTGCAAAAACAGGTTGAGGCACTGGCGAATAAAACAGCAGAAAAACAGGCAAAATAGTACGGGGCAACGCACTTAAAAAGAACAACAGAAACATCGCAGGAACTAAGCCCCACAAAGCAAATGACCTCCATTGTTGGCTGGGTTTATCTTGCGGATTCGCTAAGCTGAGTATTTGAGCAACTCCTTCGACATAAAGTGTTTGCCAGTCTGAATTATCATCTTTAACTGTGCTATAGCTACCTTTTGCCTGTTTTGCCAATGTTTGCAAAAAACCACTATTTAGACGAGAACGCACGACTTGACCTTTATGTTTCAACCATGATCCATCCACTAGCGGGATTGCATCGCCATCCTCTGTGCCAATACCCAGTATTGCCAAAGGAATGCCAGCATCATGCAACTGCTGTGCTTGTTTTTTCAATACGGCTTGTTGTGATTGTGGAATATCGCCATCTGTTAACCAAACAATAGCAGCAGGGCGATGTGAGTCACTACGGTTATGGATAGTTTTTAGGGCAAAATCTAATGCTGTAGCTGCCTGACTTCCACGGCTGGGTAGTACCAAACTATCCAAATATTGCAAATAGAATTTCACTGCTGAGGTATCTACCGTAAATGGCACAAGTATATGCGGATGTGCAGCATAAACGATAACAGCTAATCGACTATTCTGGGTAAACTGCAATAATTCATACAACTCTAAGCTTGCTCGTTGTAATCGACTAGGAGCTATATCGCTTGTTCGCATAGAACGAGATACATCAACTAACACGACAATATCTTGCCTAGCAGATGATTGATCATTAGGGTTTTGTAAGGCAGTCCGTGGCCCAGCAAGGCTAATCGCCAATAATATCCAAAAGCAAAGCCATAAAAC
>JALVRY010000361.1 GCA_027024625.1 Thiotrichaceae bacterium | reverse complement strand
CCGACGTCGCCGCCAACGCCGACGCCGCCGCTGCCTACGCCGCCGCCCACGCCGCCGATAATTATGCCAAAAAATCTATTATTACTGCGATTAATAGTGATTTCTCTGTGCTAGCGACAAAGCAGTCACTAACCACGCTTCCTCTATGGGAAGACGGCTTTGAATATAATCGCATTGTCGAACTGGCTGATTTAGATGATTTCTGGCAAAAATACTTATTTAAATCTGCCTTATCAGGTGGACTTTTTGAGGAATCACAACGGGGTTTTTATCAGGCATTTTTAGCTATCCCTGATGAAATTTTCAAACAAAAGTCGGCATCTGCCATGCAAGCCTTTATGCAAGATTATATGGCAGAAAATGGCTTATTAGAGACTACTCGTTATGCTCGTCTTATTTTATTAGGCAATGGTGGTGCAGGCAAAACCAGTATCGTCCGCAAGCTTTTTAATGAAGAGCTTGCGGTTTATGAAAAGCCCACACCCCGTATTCAAGTCAGGGATTACATCATTCATCAAGGGAGCGATAAGGAAGTCACCATTGGTATATGGGATTTCGGTGGGCAAGTGATTATGCACAGCACGCATCGCTTTTTTATTAGCTCACGCTCCAGTTATATTATCGCCTGTAATCAACGTGCGAATGAGCAACCCGATACATGGCTACGCTTATTGCAAGGGCAATTTTCATCCAGCCGTAAAATGACAGTATTTATTGTATATACCCATTGTGATGCACACGAGGATGACAACAGCTTTAAACACAAAGCAGCATGGCGACGTGATAGAGCCATTAAACGAAAATTTGAGCAAACTTTTGATCTGCATTTTTATGATGTTGACCTAAAACCCAAAGGTGAAGTTTGTGGTTTTGATGACTTACAAAAAGCGATAGTCACACGGGCAGAAGAAGAAGCCAAAACCTTAATGCGACCCACAACATCGGCAATTAAAGATGTATCAGAATCACTAGAAAGCAAACAGCAAGCCTTTATTGATCATCAAGCACTACAAGCTGAATTTGCAGATAATGAGGCTATCACTAATGATAGCGTGGCAGAGTTTCGTTTAGCCAATAACTATGGTTATATCTTCCCCGAACGTCCTTTGAGTGCAGAGGATACCCAACTTGGTAATGACTTTGTTTGGGTCAATCAAAAACACTGGCTAACCTATGGCGTGTATAGCCTCATCAATAATCAACAAGTGTTGCAGGCGGGAGGTGTGCTGACGCAAGCCATTATCCAAGAAGCATTGAAAACGATTTATATTAAAAGCGAAACAGGTGAGATTACAGAAGATAAGCCTGATAAAGCTTCTGAAATGCTGGAATACAGCGAAGAAGGCATTGCTATATTAAAGCGTATTTTAATCAACTACCGTTGGGCAATGCAGCTACCGAGTCGGCATGATGAATTATTATTGCCATTAGCGACAGGTTTAGATGAACCTTATGATTATGCACACTATGAAACCGATTTTTTACATGCTGAGCAAGCCAATCAAACCAAAGGTAAACCTATTTTTATGCAGGTGGAATTGGTCAATAAACCCAGTGATTTTTTCTTTAAACTAGCCACCTATTTAGACCCACACTTAAAAGAAACACGGCACTTATGGCGAAGCGGAGCAATTTTACATTTTTACGGGAATACGGATACCCGTGCGATATTAGAAATGCCCGATAATGTGCTAAACCTAAAAATATTCGGGCAAGACCAAGAAAGCTTCCGCCAGTTATTGCTAATCAATATCAAAGAAACGCTAAAATCTTACGAGAATATCCGAGCACATTCCTCAGAACTTATATGGCTAAATGATGATAAAAGCGAGATGTTAAGCTCAGACGTGATTGAAAGTTTAAGTAGCGAACCGCAGATTGTAGACAAAATTAAACAACAACTAATGGAACGAGGTAAAGGCATGACAACCATCAACATCGGCGGCAACTTTACAGGCAATTTAGGTAAAGACGGGCAGTTTACTA
This sequence comes from Thiotrichaceae bacterium, assembly GCA_027024625.1. Classification (GTDB taxonomy): domain Bacteria; phylum Pseudomonadota; class Gammaproteobacteria; order Thiotrichales; family Thiotrichaceae; genus S015-18. Next base: position 1,686 of record JALVRY010000361.1, on the reverse strand, counting down.
ACACAGGCACAATTAATAATAACGTGATGATGGACACCGTAAGCGAAAAGCTAATCGAAGAATTTAAACGGCAAGCAACAGAACATTCAGGCGATAATTTGCGAGTGATTGAACAAAGCGTCGAACATTTTCAACAAGCAACGCAAACAACCGACGAAGCGGAAAAGAAAAGCCTAATTCGTAAGGGTTTAGATTTAGCAAAAGATGTGGTGCTGGTGGATAAGGTATCAGAGGTTATTATGGAATATGCACCAAGTTTAGCGGGTGTTTTAATTGGGACGGCAGTGTAGCTTTCTCTCTCGTTACGTGGCTCTGCCACGTAATGCTGTTAGACGGCTCTAGCCGTCTGAGTAACCTTAAAGCCTCACTACCTACTTGATTAATGACTATCTAAATTAACTTGCCGATATAAATCTGCCATTGCCAGTTGCACCTTATCATCAATAGTTATCACTTGTTCTAAGCCCGAATACTCTTTCAATAGCCAACTATTATCTGGGTTGCGTTGGTAAACTTCTGCTAGCGGCTTGTCTTGGTGCAGCATAATGTAGGTTTTTAGTGTTTTAATTAGGCGGTAAAAGGCAAATTTTTTGCCGTGATCATAACCTTCGGTTGAAGGGGATAGGACTTCTATAATAATTTCTGGGTTTTGAACGTACTTATCAGAAATATTATTTTCATCACACACTACCATTGCATCAGGGTAGAAATAGCTATCAACATGGTCGATATAAAGTTTTGCATCTGAGTTAAGCACAATACAAGGTTTGTCTTTAAGAGAAAAAATTAGGGATGCAACAGCACTTGAGCTAATTAAGGAGTGATTGATACTCCCACCTGTCATATCAAATATTTCACCATTCACATATTCAAACTTCTGATTAAGCTCTTCTTCTAGGGCAAAATATTCTTCTACGGTCAGTTTTTTGTCTTTATGTAATTCTTCAGCGGTAGAGGGCATTGCTTTCTCCATTATCGTGTTACGTCAATTATAATAGCAGAGTTTGCTTGTTCAATTTGCAAAAAACAGTGACCCTCGGTAGTCTAGCGCTTATTGGTCATTTTATACTGGAGAGACTAGCTTCCTTGAACACAGCAACAGCCGTCGCTGATAGCAATTCGCATAGCATTCGTTTTAACATTGACTCTGATGATAATGAACGTTTGCAGAATCTTTGTGGTCAGCTCGACCAGCACCTTCGTATTATAGAAAACCAATTGGGCGTGGATATTCAGAACCGAGGACATCAGTTTAGTGTGTCGGGTTCTCCTGAGGATATTCAGGTAACGCAGAATATTCTATTGGATTTATATGACGATACGCAGGATGAAATCCTCACACCTGAAAGTTTGCACCTCTTTTTTAAAAATTTAGGTGAGCAGCCAATGCTAATCCGTGAGGATGATTACGATGTAAAAATTCGTACTAAGCGTGGCTATATTAAGGCGCGTGGAGCAGTACAGCGGGACTATATCCAGAATATTCGCCGTCATGATTTAAGCTTTGGAATTGGTCCAGCAGGTACAGGGAAAACCTACTTAGCCGTGGCTTGTGCAGTTGAATCCTTAGAGCGAGATGAAGTTCGGCGGGTTATTTTGGTACGCCCTGCGGTTGAAGCAGGGGAGAAATTGGGCTTCTTGCCGGGTGATTTATCGCAAAAAGTAGACCCGTATTTACGTCCTATG
>JALVRY010000360.1 GCA_027024625.1 Thiotrichaceae bacterium | reverse complement strand
ATAATCACCATCTACCTGCACATGCCCAATGGGTTCACAGAAACTTGTTCCGCCAATATGCCTAACCGTTAATTGAGTAATCTCATAATCAAAATCAACAAAACCTTCAACGATGACCTTGCCTGCACCCGTGCGTCCACCGTCTTGAGCATAATTCCACGCAGTATCAATATCCGCTTCTGATTTAATGGTACTCTGCCCTTTACCCGATGAACTCATAATAGGCTTAATCACACAAGGAATACCAATTTCAGCCACCGCTTGATCAAACTCCTCACGCGTTTCAGCAAATAAATAAGGCGAAGTTTTAATCCCCAAGTCCTCAGCCGCCAAACGACGAATCCCCTCTCGATTCATCGTCAACTTAGCCGCCTTTGCCGTTGGAATAACAGTAAAGCCTTCTTGCTCCAACTCCACTAAGGTATCCGTGGCAATAGCTTCTATTTCAGGGACGATATAATCAGGCTTTTCAGTTTCGATAATGTCACGCAATGCCGCACCATCTAGCATAGAAATTGCATAACTCCGATGAGCCACTTGCATTGCAGGCGCATTTTTATAGCGATCTACTACAATCACCTCTACCCCATAGCGTTGCAACTCAATAACAACTTCTTTGCCTAATTCACCACCGCCACAAAAAAGAACACGGGTTGCAGTAGAAGATAAAGGTGTACCGATACTAGCCATAATTTAAAGCCTTTTTATTAACACAGAGTTCACAGAGGAATTGCACAGAGAACACAAAATTATTATTAACAACTGATGTTACGCACTATAACTATCATCGCGGTTTCGTAGCCTTGAACTTTTGGTGACTTTATTGAAAAAAGTAGTCAGGCTACGAGTTCATTTCTTTTGTTCGACCAAAAGAAACGAACCAAAGAAAAGGTCGCCCAAACTTATCGCTATTCCCAAAAAATGCACTAATTTATCGGATCGTGTGAACTCACTGCACTCCGCAAGCTCCGTTTCGTTCAAACATGCACACGATTATTCCGATAAATTAGCCCATTTTTTGGGGCGATAAACATGGGATTTTAAAAGCACTCGCTTCGCATCGTGCTAATAAAGACAAGCTTTTAATCTGTGTTTATCTCGACAATTGCTCCTGCATTGTTCTACTACGCCACGTCCTTGTGGCTATGTGTGCATCTGTGGTTAATTTTTATTAACTGCGTAATATCAGTTAATAACAGTAAACAAGCAGATTAGTTATTTTTACTAAAAACCGATTTAATCAGAGGCTCCTTAAACAAATTCCCATTAAAGCTCCGAGAATCCAATACCAAAATACCGAGTATTACCAATATCATTCCAAAGAAATGTGGCCAGCCGAAATCTTCTCCTAGCACGAATACTGCAAGCATTACAGTAAATACAGGACCAACACTGCCGGCAATACTGGTTTTTGTGCCACCAATTCTAGAAATTGCTTCACTCACTAAAAAGCTAGGAATTAATGTACTTACAATTCCCAATAGAGCTGCAAACAACCATGCTGTCGCACTCACATTAAGATCACTCACACTGTGCGTGTGCGTCACAAAGAAATGGATCAAAACAAACAAGGTCGATGACAACATTGCAAAGCTAGTAAACACCATGCTCCCAAATCGCATAATGTAGGCTTTGCTAAAAATCACATAAAAAGCAAAGCTAAATGCTGCCAATGCAACAAGGCTAGTTCCAAAGAAGATAGATGCACTTTGTGCTGATGACTCATAGGCATATAAAAAAACAATGCCTGTGTAGGTAAAAGCTAATGAAACCCAGACACGTTTGGTAATTTTTTCAGAGAAAATCACCCAGCTTAATAAAGCCACCATGATTGGGTAAGTAAATAACACGAGGCGTTCTAACTGCGCACTAATATATTCCAAGCCTTGAAAATCTAATATTGATGCAAGGTAGTAGCCAACAAAACCCAAAGCTAAAATAGCAATAGGATCTTTCAGTGTAATCAGATTAATAATTTGAGGATTTTTACGCAGTGTCCACCAAAGAATCACGCTATATAGCGGAAAAGCAATAATCATACGTAAAGCAAGTAGCGTTGACGCATCGACACCTTCTGCAAAAGCCAGCTTGATGAAGATCGACTTCATACCAAATAAGGCCGTTCCTGCAATGGCAAACATCAAGCCACGGCGAAAATTGGATTGCTCTTCTTCTGTTGATTCTTCCCGCATGATAAAACTCCTAAGTAAGAGGTAGAGGCAACGGGAAACAGCAAAACGAAATAAGCTGTGGGAACTTCCCGCAGCCTATGAGAATATATAAGTGATATTAAAGAGGCCGCACTGCTTGAGAATAAGCAATAGCCAGAGTTTCTTTAATATGTGAGAAATCGTTGTCATGTACGTGAGTCTAGCATGTAAAGTAAAAGAGCCTCTATAATTATGAACAAGAAAATACCACCTGAATTATGCCCTTGTGGTTCACAACAAAAATATACAGCTTGTTGCCAGCATGCCCACTTAGGAAAGCCTGCCCAAACTGCGGAAGCCTTGATGCGATCTCGCTACTCTGCTTTTGTCCTATGTTTGGAAGATTACCTGTTAGCTAGCTGGCATCACAGTACTCGACCTACAAAAGATTCCTTACGATTAGATAGCAATGCAAACTGGCTTGGTTTGAAAATTCTTTCCACAACAGAGGGGCAAACAGGAGATAAGGTCGGCACAGTTGAATTTATCGCCAGATATAAAATAAATGGCAAAGCAACTCGCATAAAAGAAAATAGTGAATTTGTATTTGAAAATGACCAATGGTATTACACTAAAGCTCTATAAAAAATGAGTAATCACACCCAAACTCAATAACGCACCATTATAATGCACCATCAAATATACTATGCACACAGATAGAGCAGTACCAAGAAATATTGCCAATAAGTAAATGTAATATCACTATTTTTAACTATCCTCAAATAAATACCACAAGCCAAAATAAGTGTCTCTCATATACCACAAATAACTTTCTTATATATTTCTTTACGCAAATAATAAATATGGCACAGTTATTGCTTAAAGTTAGTTAATCTATTTTTTTATATTTAATTAACATTAAGGTACTTCAAGTATGAATACTGTTCTTAAGAAAGCGGCTATCGCTGCAACAATCTCTTGTGCTCTAACTTCAACAGCATTTGCTGGTGCTAGTGCAAACATCGGTCTTATGTCTGATTATATTTGGAGAGGCTGGACTCAAAACTCTAATGACCCATCACTAATGGGTGGATTAGATTATGAAGCATCAAATGGTCTTTACGTTGGCACATGGGCAGCTCAAGTTGATAATACTGGTGATGACTATGAGCTTGACCTATATGCAGGTTTTGCTAAAGAGCTATCTAACGGCTTTGGCTTTGACGTGGGTGCAATCTCTTATATTTACCCAGGTGCAGATCTTGACTTCACTGAAGTCTACTTAAATGGTTCTTATAAGTTTGTTGAATTTGGAATTGCTAGCACCGTAGATGCAGACAACGCTGCATCTGAAGGCGACCTTTATACTCACCTAACACTAAGCAAAGACTTCGGTCCAATTTCTGCAAGTGCAACTATCGGCAACACAAACTTTGATGCAGCAGGTGTTGACAGTGTTAACCATTATCAACTTGCTGGCACTTATTCAATCCCTAACAATGTTGGTGATTTAACTGCTGCTATTGATGACAC
>JALVRY010000359.1 GCA_027024625.1 Thiotrichaceae bacterium | reverse complement strand
GCACTGGCGACTGGCAAATCATAGTGAATGCCATGTAGTTGCTGACCTGCTTTGATGGATAAAGGCGGTGTGCCGCCCTCTTCTGTTTCTATTATCGCTCCCATCTGTGTTAGCGGTGTTGTGACACGTTTCATGGGACGTTTGCTGAGTGAACGATCTCCCGTCATTTTGACATCAAACGATTGCCCTGCCATTAAGCCAGACATTAAACGAATCGATGTACCAGAGTTACCCATATACAAGTCGCCTGTTGGTGCTTTTAAGCCATGCAAGCCCACACCGTGAATCGTTACTTTGCCATTTTCAGGCCCTTCAATTTCTACCCCCATACTACGAAATGCATTCAGCGTGGCAAGACAATCATCACCTTGTAAAAATCCTGTCACTTTTGTTGTGCCCTCAGCCAATGAGCCAAGCATAATTGAGCGATGCGAGATGGATTTATCACCCGGAACACGAATTGTTCCTTTAAGGCAAGCACTGGGTTGTACCTCAAAACGAATGTCTGTCATATCAAACCTGTCATATTGAAATTTTGGGAATATGGGCATTATGCCTAGTCGCTTGACTGAAAACTAGGAGCTTGTTTGAGAATAAGATTCACCACTTTGAAGCAAAAACTTTCTGACCTGATAATTGCATACTAACTTGCAAAAAGGCATCCCATATTCTGTTTTCTGATTTAGAGGGTTCTGCCCCTACGCCTTTACTCTTCCAGTCAATTTCTACCAAGCTATTCCATATTGCTTGCCAGTCTGCTTGTTGCAAGCGTTGGCTTATGGCTCGAAATGCCGTTTGTTTTTGTCGTGGCATTTTGTTGATAATCCCAGCATTACCTTTTGCCGCTTGATACAGCTTACGAGCAAGATCTGTGATTGCCCATAAAACCAGTATTACTGGGGTATCTTCTTCTTGCAATATTTTCAGAATATGTTGAATGCGTTTTTGATCCGCTGTGAGTATCGCATCGGATAAATCAAAAATTGAAAATCGAGAGCTGTCTGTGACTGACTCAATCACTTGCTGATCGCTAATTTCACCTTCGCCAAACAGAGTCTGCAATTTCTGTATTTCTTGAGCAGCGGCAAGTAGATTGCCCTCTACGCGTTCGGTTAACATGCGGATTGCATCTTGCGTAGGGTTTAAGCCATAACTCCTCATGCGTTTAGCAACCCATGTTAGGGTATTAGCGGGTGACAAATCCCATATTTGTATGACAACACCTTCTCTATCAAGGGCTTTCACCCATGCTGCATTGTATGAGCGATAATCAATTTTTCCTGATTGGATAATGAGTATTTTATCCATTGGGATTTTCTTTAGATACGCTTGAATAGCTTTACTGCCTTGCAACCCTGGCTTACCGCTGGGCAATCGTAGATCAAGTATTTTCTTTTCTGCAAATAAAGATAAACTATCCGAGGCGGATTGTAGTTGCCCCCAGTCAAATTGACCTTCAACTGTCAGAATATCGCGTTCTACATACCCTCTATTATTTGCCGCCTTTCGAATGGCATCAGCAGCTTCCATACTCTGTAAAGGCTCATCACCAGAAATAAAATACACAGGAGCAAGCTGTTGTGTTAAATGGTCATTTAATTGTTCCTGACGTAATCTCATAAGGCTTCTGATTAAACTATAGTTATGGCTACTCTACGCACAAAAATTATCGCTGCAAATAATACCCAAGCGCTTCCCGCAGCTCGTTACCATTTACAACATCATAATAGCCTACAAAAAGGAAAGAGCAAACAACCGGGAATTCAAGCTTTACCGTATGTCACTATTACTAAAAAGCTTCGCTTACCTGAAAAAGTCATTAAAAAGATAAAAGAAGAATCAGTATCTCAGCCTAAAACGGTGAGAAAAGAGCGACGCTTAGTTGAACCTGCTAAGGTTATCTGGAAGAAAGGGCATGGTGCAATTGAGCGTATCGATAAACATACTGGTGATATTTCTCATTTAGTACACAAAGCCGCTGTATATGAGACAGTTTTTATTGAGGATAAGATAGCTAGCTCTGCTAATACTGAAGACACAATATTTATTTCAAAATATCGACTAGTTCGAGTTAAAGTCCCTATAAAATTAAACAAAAAAAGACCATCCCAAATACTTCCACAGGCTACTATTACATCAACTAATTTTGAAGCTTTTGAGCCGTTAATGCCTTCAACTCAACCCCCACCACTGGCTTGAACTAGTGGGTGTTGAGTTTAGTAAAGATATTTATAATTATTGATTAATACAGCTTAAACCACTACACAATAGGAGTTAAAAACTTAATATCATGTTCGTTATTTGATATATTATTTCTTAGTATCACAGGTTGAAGCTTTTCTTTTAAATCAGTGCACTGCACAACCGTATTGGAAAAACGTAAGCCAGCAAATAATCCTGCAATACCCAGCAAAATTGCACCAAACTCACCATTACCAGAAAACCAAATGAACAATTCATTACCTAAAAAAGCAAAGACCAGCAAGCTTATAAGTGGTAATAAATAGGCAAGTAAAGAGCTTTTGAGCAAGCCGTCTGACGGTAAACCAACAATAACATGATCACCTGGCTTGGCATGAAAAGGGTTAGCCACTAGCATTTTGCTAGGTTCTGTATTTGATTCTGTGAAGAAGTGGCTTGTGCTTGAACACCCAGCTGAAGAAGAACAACTATGGCATGTAGAATTATCTTCAGACTTTACCCATGCGTGCCCCTGATTTGTACTAATAACAACTGCTGTTTTCTCAATCATTTTACTTTCCTCACACTTTATTAGGCATACTTACTAATTCTGGCTTGAGAAAATTAAGCTCCAATATTGGGAGTCCTGTGCTTAATTTACCAGTTTATAGAGATACCCTATTATTATTAATGGATATAAACCGCTCATTAATTTATGATTTTTAGATGTTAATGAACATTGTAATCTTAATCCAATACCAACAACATCCTAGGAGCTTGTCCGAGAATAGTGAACCTACTGCGGAAAAGCTGAATTTGGCTATATTTTCCATCAATTTTCGTTAAATAGAACAACTATTCGCCTCAAATTGATGAAAAATCTAGCTCAAATCAGCTTTCCCTCGCTACGACTCATATTCTCGGACAAGCTCCTGGGAAACTCTGATCTACTCATGAGTTTCCTTTACCTATCATGGCATGAAATATACTCTGGTTAAAAAAACACCAGCTTAATGAAGCTAAGATTATTTGATTTTCTGAAATTTACTAACTAAATCAGTGAGGATTATATTCTAGATTATTGACAACATTGACTAAAGTACCATATGGAACCTCACCAACAATTGTGATGTTATGCTCCTCTTTTTCTACGGTTAATACATTTAAAGCCCCCCGATAATCTAACTGACTTGAGTCAATACCATTCTTATTTTCTGGCTCGATAAATAAGGAGATCGAAGTGACATTATCCGTAAGTATGATCTGCTCCATGGAGTTAGAACCATTTGAATCTTCTTTTGTCAAAATGGAGTCGATATAAAATCCCTTTGGTAACTTAGAAAAACTCCAATTACTTTTATTTTCTTGTTTTTTTACTAGATTGAAAGGCTTAATTTTATCTCTTATTTTTGAAACTTTATCTTTTAAGTAATCTTTAAGGTTAAATTTGCCGAATTTAATGTGCGTAAACATCATTTTTTCAACAGGCTTATGCGTTCGATTCACTAAGGAATAGTTAAGCAACATATGATTTTCATTATCAATACAATAACGATGTAAATAGCGTAAATGATCCTTTGGTCTAGCAACAACTTCTGTACATAACCGGCCTGCAACTTCCGATGTTCCACCGACATCAAAAGAATAGATGCTTTCCATTTCTGGCGTTATTTTGGGGAAACTGGCAACAGAAAACCCGACATCATTTTGTGAGTTAGTCTGCCCATTACTATCCAAATTAGTAACTGCCTCATGCTCCACACCGTCATCAACTGAGTGCCGTATACGTAAAGCGGTAAAACCTTCACCCTGTGAATAAACTACTTCACCTTGATAATCTAGCTTATGCACTGCCAGACTCATTTGATTTAATAGTTGCATCGCCTCACTTGCATATAAATTTGGCATCACCACCAATAAACATGCACACATCACTAGCCTTTTCATTGATGTATCCTTCACTTAGTAATTATAACTAATGGCACGCATAGTAGGGGCTATTGTGCGACTAGAAGCATTTTGAATATGGCTTATAATATAGCGTTGCATTTTTATACGTTGCTCAAGATCAACTACATTTCTTGAAACTGTATCATTTGAAGCAACTCGCATAAGATTTTCTTTCTTTTTAACAACAGCTTGTGGTTCTTCCAATAATGCAACCTGCTGAGTCACGGGAGAATTCTTTGCATTATCAGCTGTCATTAGAGATTGCACACTAAACACACTAATTGCAGTAATCGTTGCTGCAATAGCATAACCGGCTAAAGGCTTCGACCAAGCCGACTTTTTTTCTGTAAACTTTGCTTTAATTTGTGAATATTCTTCTTCGTTCTCTAATTCTTGTTGAATTTTTGATAAGAAGTCTGCACCAGCCACTTGTGTCGCTTCAGGTTCACGTAACACATCACCAATTAATGCATAGTTTGACCAAGACTGCTGTAAGTCAGTATCTTTCATTAATTCATCAACGAGACGTCTCTGCTCAAAATCACCTGCTTCTCCATCAAAAACCGCAGATAAATGTTCATTTTTAGTTGTCATTTTTTCACCATAACTCATATTTTTACTAACGCAGCTACGCCATCTACAAAAGTAGTCACCCCACTTCCAAGATATTCCATTCTTGTGGTAAAGATAAGACAGTAATTAGTAAATTAAATTCTGTCTAATTAGTATTTTTTTATCGATATATTTAAAAATTTAAATTATGGATCACATCACAGTCTAAATTTTAATTTTTACCAATAACATTCCTAAGCTATAACAAAGGTTTTAGCTCTTTATCCACAGACTCCCGAGCCCGAAATATACGGGATCGTACTGTGCCGATTGGGCAATCCATCGCCTCGGCAATTTCCTCGTAACTCAAGCCCTCTATTTCCCTTAGAGTAATGGCTGTGCGAAGGTCTTCTGGTAATTTTTCAATCGCCCTAATAACCGTCGCTCTTATTTCTTCTCGTAATGCTTCTCGCTCAGGGCTTGCATACTCTTTTAATGCAGAATCCCCGCTGTATTGCTCAGCTTCTTGAGCATCAATATCATTTGCAGGCAAACGCCTACTTTGCGAAACTAAATGATTTTTCGCTGTATTAATTGCTATACGATACATCCATGTATAAAAAGCACTATCGCCACGAAAATTTTTCAATCCGCGATAGGCTTTAATAAACGCTTCCTGTGCCACATCCATTGCTAAATGATGATCATGCACATACCGCATTACCAAACTTGTCACTTTCTGTTGGTATTTTAAAACCAGAACATCAAATGCTTTTTTATCTCCTGCCTGGACGCGACGGACCAGCTCAAGGTCTATTTGCTTCTGCCCCATAGTGGGCACGACTCCTTGTTTATTATCTGGCTAAAACGAGCATCTACTTACAATTATTCTAATTAGCCAAACCAGCCCAAAACATGCACATGCATTCGAGCCATGATTATTCTAAAGGTTCATAGAATCTTTTAAAAAGATAAGTCTCGTTTTATTATCTTAAGAAATATATTCTACATATTACACCTCAATAATAGAATACTGTCACTGAAAACGACTAGGTTTATTAAAAAATGTACGATGTATTGATAATCGGTAGTGGTGCAGCAGGTTTAAGCCTTGCCCTTAGCCTCCCTCATTCTTGCAAAATAGCGATACTCAGTAAAAATATCGTGACGGAAGGCAGTACTTTTTATGCACAAGGTGGCATATCTGCTGTACTGGATAAAAGTGATACTAAAAAATCACACATAAAAGATACTTTGGACGCAGGTGCAGGACTCTGCAAAGAAGATATTGTTAGGTTTACCGTATCTAAGGGAAAAGCATCCATAAAGTGGCTGCAAGATGCAGGTGTACCCTTCACTTACCATGATAATAATCAAAAGTTACACTTAACCCGTGAAGGCGGACACAGCCATCGCCGAGTTGCACATGCTGATGATGCAAGCGGGGAAGCTATCGAAACCACACTCGTTAGACAAATCAAAAAGCGAGACAATATTTCGTTATTTGAACACCACATTGCCATTGATTTTGTTACCACACGCAAATTACGCCTAAAAGGTAATCGTTGTGTTGGTGCTTATGTTCTAGATAAGAAAGCCAAAAAAGTTAAACTGATCAAAGCTAAGTTCACGGTGATTGCAACAGGTGGAGCCAGTAAAGTTTACTTGTACACAAGCAATCCAGATGGTTCAAGCGGTGATGGTATCGCAATGGCTTGGCGTGCAGGTTGTCGTATTGGCAATATGGAGTTTATGCAGTTTCACCCAACCTGTTTATACCATCCTCATGCAAAATCCAGTTTGATTTCAGAAGCCGTTCGAGGCGAAGGTGGGCGTTTATTATTGCCAGATGGCACACGCTTTATGAAAAATTTCGACCCAAGAAAAGAGCTAGCACCGAGAGATATTGTCGCCAGAGCCATTGACCACGAGATGAAACGGCTTGGTATAGATAATGTTTTTTTGGATATTAGCCACAAGCCTGCCGATTTTATCAAAAAACACTTTCCAAACATTTATAAAAACTGCATGAAATTTGGTTATGACATGACCAAAGAACCTATCCCTGTTGTACCTGCTGCTCATTATACTTGCGGTGGCGTCATGGTGAATAAACAAGGACAAACTGACATAAAGAATCTCTACTGTATTGGCGAGGCCTCTTTCACCGGTTTGCATGGTGCAAATCGCATGGCGAGTAATTCCTTGTTAGAGTGCATTGTTTTTGGTCATGCTACCAGCAAAAGTATTAGTAAGAAGCTAGGCAAAAAGTATTCTATGCCTGATATTCCCTCATGGGATGAAAGCCGAGTCACTGATTCTGATGAACGTGTCGTTATTAATCACAACTGGGATGAAATTCGTCGTTTTATGTGGGACTACGTTGGCATTGTACGCACAACAAAACGCTTGCAGCGAGCACAGCATCGCATCCAAACACTCTTACAAGAAATTGATGATTATTACAGCAACTTTCGTATTACTTCTGACCTGATTGAGTTACGGAATTTATCCATTGTCGCTCAACTAATCATTGAATCCGCACTCTTGCGTCCGGAAAGCCGGGGCTTGCATTACACTTTAGATTATCCAAAACCTGATCCAAAACTCGAATCGGTGGATACCATTCTTGACCCTATCACTCTATAATACTCGTTTTACCGCTGGGGAGTGGGTTTATCCCCATCCCTACGGTTAGATTTTAAATTCAAACGGAAGCAACCATGTCATTAGCCCTTAGCTCACTTACTGCACTTTCTCCAACCGATGGACGTTATGCTAGTAAAACTGCCTCTCTACGCCCTTACTTCAGTGAATATGGATTAATCTATCACCGCGTATTAGTCGAAATCCGTTGGCTACAAAAGCTTTCTGCTCACCAAGGTATTGAAGAAGTTCCGTCTTTTTCTGACGATGCCAATGCAGTACTAAGCTCAATAGTCGATAATTTTTCTACAGAAGATGCTCAACGCGTTAAGGAAATAGAACGTACAACCAACCATGATGTAAAAGCCGTTGAATATTATTTAAAAGAAAAAATTGCTGACAATGAAGAATTAAATGCAGTTAGTGAATTTATTCACTTCGCCTGCACATCCGAAGACATTAACAATCTTTCCTATGCATTAATGCTGAAAGGTGGACGTGATAATGTCATGCTTGCAGAACAAAACCAAGTTATCGAAACAATCCGTGAACTTGCTCATGAGTTTGCTGAAATTCCTATTTTATCACGTACACATGGACAACCGGCTACGCCATCCACCTTAGGTAAAGAGATGGCAAATATCGTTTATCGATTACAAAAGCAACGTGATCAAATCGCAAATGTGGCAATACTCGGCAAAATCAATGGTGCGGTTGGTAACTATAATGCGCATCTTTCAGCCTACCCTGACATTAACTGGGAAGAATTTGCAGAAGAATTTGTTAGTTCACTCGGTATCACATGGAACCCTTATACGATTCAAATTGAACCGCATGACTATATCGCAGAAATGTTCGATGCCGTTGCTCGCTACAACACAATATTAATCGACTTTTGTCGTGATATTTGGAGCTATATCTCACTTGGTCACTTTAAACAAAAAGTGATCAAAGGTGAGGTAGGCTCATCCACTATGCCGCACAAAGTTAATCCAATTGATTTTGAAAATGCTGAAGGCAATTTAGGCATTGCCAATGCATTAATGACTCACTTAGCTCAAAAGCTACCCATTTCTCGATGGCAGCGTGACTTGACCGACTCAACTGTACTACGCACTTTAGGTGTTGGTATCGGTCACTCCAGCATTGCCTATCAATCCGCTATAAAAGGAATGAGCAAGCTAGAAGTGAATATAGATAGCTTGGCGGCTGACCTTGATGCAAACTGGGAAGTGTTAGCTGAACCAATCCAAACGGTTATGCGTCGATATAATATTGAAAAACCGTATGAAAAGTTGAAAGAGCTAACACGCGGTCAAAAAATCACCACAGAAATACTCCAAGCCTTTGTTGCTAAACTCGACATTCCTCAAGAGGCAAAAGATGCTCTTGCTCAAATGACACCAGCTAGCTATATCGGCAATGCTATAGAACAAGCTAAAAGAATCTAATGAGCCTAACTACACTCGAACAATTGCTGGGTGGACTGTCTACCCAGCAATTTTTAGATGAATACTGGCAGCAAAAACCTTTGCTTGTTCGCCAAGCATTCCCAGCATTCCAATCTCCAATCAGCCCTGAAGAGTTTGCAGGCTTGAGTTGTGATACTAATGCCCCTTCTCGTATTTTAGCTGAAAAAGGGCTAGATACACCTTGGCAAGCTCTTTACGGTCCATTCGATGATGAGACATTTGCCCGCCTACCAGAAACCCACTGGACGCTGCTTATCAATGATGTTGATCGCTATTACCCTGAGTTGCGTGACGATATTATTGAGCCATTTCGCTTTATCCCAGATTGGCGAATCGATGATCTCATGATTAGCTTTGCCGTTGAGGGCGGCTCAGTTGGCCCTCATACCGATGAATATGATGTATTTCTCCTTCAAGCATACGGACAACGGCGATGGCAAATAGCCGATGCAAGCTATACAGATGATGATCTGATACCCAATATTGATTTACGCATATTAAAGTCATTTGATCCTGAGGAAGATTGGGTTTTAAATCCAGGTGATATGCTTTATCTTCCTCCAAACATTATTCATCACGGCACAGCTCTTAATGATTGCATGACCTATTCTGTTGGCTTTAGAGCACCGAGCCAACAAGAACTTATGGGGGCTTATGTTGACGAATGCTCAAGCCAAACGACAGCCAAACAACGTTACTATGATGCAAAACGTAAGACGCAGGAATGTTCAGGTGAAATCACACGATCAAATTTGGATGAACTAAGCCAATTACTATTGGCGGGGCTTAAAAATGACCCTGAATTTATCGACCAATGTCTTGGAAAGTATTTAACAGATATCAAAGGTGATTCCTCACCACCTCATGCTTGCAAAGACTGCTATACAGAAGGCTTGTCTTATGAGCGTTCTCCCGAAAGTCGATTTGCCTATGTTATCTATCTTGATAAAGTAAACTTCTTTGCTAACGGACGGTCTAAGGTTTATTCTGTTAATTTCGTAGAATCTGCTAAATTCCTATGTGGTCATTATTACTATGACGCAGCTGAATTACAGGTGCATATGGAATCGCCTGAATTTGCAGAGTGTTTTACCGACTTATTACAAAAACAAGCTATTTTCTCTCAACAGGATGACAATGAAACGCTTTAATATAGTTTATACCTTACTCTTTTCTCTCGCCGTACTTCAACTTACGGGCTGTGGTTCGACCCCAGAAAAAATAGATGTCCAAGTATCAAAACCAAAACCTGCAGCACGACAAGTTCATCGACCTAAACGTGTTGTTATTCCCTTTAATCCAAATAATTTGTCAAATGCTGCAATAGAAAGAACACGTCACCGCGTTCGTTATGACGGAAAATATATTCCTCTTCGCTACCCAATGGGTGATGTTCCACAGAATATTGGCGTGTGTACCGACGTTGTCGTGCGAGCATATCGCCGTTTAGGAATCGATCTACAAAAGAATGTCCATGAGGATATGAGACGACGCTTTAACGCTTACCCAAGCCGACGCATCTACGGAAAATTAGCTCCTGATGCCAATATTGATCATCGACGTGTTGTTAATTTAGAAAAATTCTTCCAGCTACATGGAAAAAGATTACCCGTTACGCGAAACCCTGATGATTACAAACCTGGCGACCTCGTAACATTCCGAATTAATGGTGTTGCGCCACACATCGGTATTATTGTTAAAGAACGCTCTAGAGATGGTAGACGACCTTTAGTCGTTCACAATGACGGCAAAGGTCCAGTAAAAGAAGATATATTATTCAGAATGCCCGTTTTAGTGGGTCATTATCGTTATTGGCCAGCTCGTAGTTACTATAAATAACACCTTATTGGCAACTAATGAGTAGAGAGAATAGCCCGCTCTCTCTACTCATTAAATTGTCTGCTGTCTTTTTAAAGAGACCTTTGCACGAAAGATCTCTTAAAATCTGATGTTACGCACTATAACTATCATCGCGGTTTCGTAGCCTTGAACTTTTGGTGACTTTATTGAAAAAAAGTAGTCAGGCTACGAGTTCATTTCTTTTGTGCGATCAAAAAATTGTCAGGAACAATTTTCCACGCAAGCCCGAAGGGTGAGGCTCATGGAAGAGCGGAATAAAAGAAACA
>JALVRY010000358.1 GCA_027024625.1 Thiotrichaceae bacterium | reverse complement strand
GTATATGACCGTTGGCTAAAGGCTAAAAACCTGAACATTACACCGCCTATTACAATGAATTAAGACGCCATACTTTTGCACTGCAAGATGTACTTGTTGATGACTGGAATAACAAATCACCCACATGGACGGCAACGAATGCCTATGGTGGAGAGCTTTTTTCAACACCTGATTTTGAAACCTTGGGAGTAGGTAGCAATGAAGGTGTTGGTGGTCGTTTATTAGAACAGTTTAAAGCCGTTGCAAAGTGGGCATATATTGGTAAACAAAGTGGCTTAAAACGCCAAATCTTCTGCGTCATGCAAGGCGGCTACGATACACATGGCAATCAAAGTAGCACCCACTCAAAACGACTTCGTGAGCTCAGTATGGGCTTGGGTGATTTTCAGCTCGCCCTTGCGGATATGGGCATGGAAAATGAAGTGACAACCTTTAACCTCTCTGACTTTGGTCGCTCAATCGGTAATAACGGGAATGGCACAGACCATGCATGGGGTGCCCACCATTTTGTTGTAGGCGGCGCTGTTAACGGTGGACGCTATGGAACACTGCCTGATTTAACACTTGGCGGTGATGATGATGCCTCAAAGAAAGGGCGCTTGATTCCGACAACCTCACTGAGTCAGTACTTAGCCACCAGTGTAAAATGGCTTGGAGCTGATGATGCGATGCTTGCGGAAATATTTCCAGAGCTACAAAACTTTGAGCAGCATGATTTAGGGTTTATGGGCTGATTGTTACAGCCATCGAAGTCCAACCTATTTAAAAAAAAGAATAATGATGAAAACAAATAATAAAAAACGATTACAGTGTGCAATTGCCTTTGCATTATTAGCAAGCTCCTCATTTTTGGAAGTTGCAGCAAACACACTTGCAGAAGCCCCCACCGCTGCGGCTCCAAGCCTAGCTGAACCTATAATTGATTTAAGCTCTTTAAAATCAGCCAATATTGCCGCAGATGCTGACACACAATTAGAAAAAATATTCGATGGTGTACGTGAATTCCATATTTTCAAGCAAATGTATAACCGCTGGAGTACAACGGATACCTATACCACATTAGTCACTGGGCAAAACGGCTTTCCTGTTTTTTCTCCTCGCAGTGATAAAGACCCAAAATACACCGATTATCCCATCGACTATAAAAACAAAACAATCAGTCGCTACCATCCCGTTCGTCCACCTGAATCCGTTGCACAGTATTACAGTGACAATAAAATTCCTTTAGGGAATAAAGACACCGCAACGTACAACGCTCCATTAGTTGCCGCAGGTACTATCGGTAAAGGGCGTGTCTTGGTAATGGGTAGCCACCTGTACGGTTCGATATTGGTCAACCCTCGCAATTATTCAACGAATTACAGTAATGGTAATAAAACCGATACGCCAGACAGTGAAGACATGGAAAACTTTTTCCAAAACGTATTCGCTTGGTTAACAGAACAAAATAGCAACCCAAATAATCATTACACAAAAACGGGAAATGCAATAAAAGTCTTGTCCAATAAAGAACGGACAATGTTTTGGAGCACTGGAGGAGCTAGTTATCAGCAAGATTCCGATGTGTTTAAAATTCATCAAAACTTTAACCTCACCACTGGCGAAAACCCCCATTACGTCCCAACATGGAAAGAAGCTCAGGAGCAAGGTTTATTAGATCCTGAAAAATATCCTTTATTAATTTTAGAAGACTTCAAACGTGTTAGTTCATGGACACACTATTATAAAAATACAGAACGAAAAACAGCCTTGGATGAAGTAGATTTAATTATTGATTATGTCCGTGCAGGCGGCGGCTTACTAATCATGGATTCTCCTAGCTTTGCTGAAGAAGAAGGCATTCAAGCAACCGCAGCAAATGAAATACTCAAGAAAGCAGGTATCACAACTTTCTTCCAAAACCGTCATCAAAATACCAAATTATTACCCAATAAAAATGAAGTTGGTGGCGTACACCAATACGATATGTGCCTTGTAGATTATATCGGATATACCGACTTACAAAGGCGCTTAGGTTTAGATGATTACAGCGATGTACCGGCAACCTTAGAAGGACTAAAAGCCTTACTCGAAAAGAACGGAAAAATTAATTATCTCGAAGAAATGTTAGGTCGCCGAGAGCGTAAAATTTTTATTGAGGGTGATGAACAAACACCATTAACACAAGCAAGCTGCGGCACGGTTGACGTTGAGTTATCCGACGGTAGTACGGCAAAAGTGCAAACGACCTTAGTCAAAGGTGACGGCATTGTTCAAGATGGGGGAAATTATGATAGGTATGCCAAATACCCTGTTGATTTAAATTTCACGCAAGCTCAAGGCGATGTGAGTGGCAGTATGAATATATTGCTTTCTCATGAGCTAGGTAAAAAGACCCTCTCTAAGCTCGACTTGAACCGTGAATACACCAATATGGGAGCATTATTGCTAAATGATGCAGTCTTCACAGGTGAGAAGTTTGAAAGCTTGAATACACTACTCGCACGCTATAAAGCAGGAGGTGATTTTGTTAATGAGCAGGGTGAGTTCTACCCTGGTTTTAGTTTTGCCACAAAAGATGTCTTGGATTACCGCAAAAAGCCTGTCACTCGCATTATGTTAGAACGAGCCTTTTACGATGAAGAGTTAAAATACGACCCATCTCAATTCCCCGGTGAAACCTCGTCATCGGTATCCACAGAAACGGCCACCATCTATTTAAAACGTAACACCGCCTACCAAAAATGGTATGCAGGCAATATGCAGTCGACAGGTCTGTATGCCCCCGCACACGAAGAGGTGACAGTAACTTTGCCCGACAATGTCGACCCTGCAAAAATGCAGTTAATTATTGGGGTTGGTGATAATGTCACTGGTCGCTTCCGACATGAAATTAATCTAAAACGACCACCTAAAATGGTAAAAAAGTACAAGTTTTTATCAAAAGATGGAGCTATTAGCAGAACCATTACTGTAAAACACCAATATGGTGGCTTAATTTTCTTAAAGTCATTTGACTCGAATGCAGCGGATAATGATCAAGCCACTGTTTCGTTTACCGGTGTACAAAAGTCAGTACGCTTTGTTTTAGGACAAACCACAGAAAGCGAGTGGGAGACGATAAAAAATAATATCGCTCCAAAAGCTGAACTGGAATCAAAGCACTATATTGTCACCGTACCACGCTCCAATATGGCATCACTTAGCTTTGCTCAAGTCACAGAAATTGCTGAAAACTACGATGTTATGACAGAAAATGCCTATGATTTTTACGGCTATGATCATGGCTGTAGTGAACCGTTTAATGAACACACACCACCAAGCTGTGACTTGAAAAAAGCACACAAAAATAGAGAGGTATTTGATCCCCATATTTCTATTGGCTCAGGGCATTCGGGCTATCCCATTATGGTGATGAACTGGAAACCAACAAAAACTAATTTCCCACAAGACCCAATCCATAGCTTTCTGATTTGGCATGAAATGGGACACAACATGGTAGAAAGCTGGTTAGGTATTCCGGGCGCAACGGAAGTGGCAAATAATGTCATGGCAATGCACCAACAAAAACGCTTCGGTCAAGTATTGCGTACAGATGCCAGCATCGCCAATGTAGGAACTATTCTCGCTAAAGGACAACCCTGGGCAGATGGCGGAAATTCAGGGCGACTACTCATGTTTCATCAATTAGCCAAATGGATTGATGCCAA
>JALVRY010000357.1 GCA_027024625.1 Thiotrichaceae bacterium | reverse complement strand
TATAGAGCGTCCTGTTAAAGGTCAACGAGCCTATTATTCAGGAAAAAAAACGCCACACAATTAAGGTTCAATTAGTTATTTGTGTACTGACGTTGGCTATCTATAGCGTTGTCATCGCTAAAGGCAAAGCCCATGATTTTAGAATTTATAAAGAAAGCAATATATTACTCGCCTCTAATTCAAAACTGTTGGCAGATTTGGGCTATCAGGGTCTATTGGCTTACCATAAGAACTCAAATCTTCCCGTAAAGCGAAAGAAAAAGATACCACTAACAAAAGAAGAGAAAGCCTACAATAAGAGCTTATCTAAACAACGGATATTGATAGAGCACATTAATAGACGCTGTAAAATTTTCAGAATTGCTAAAGATGTTTACAGAGGAAAGCACAAAAACTATGGTCTGACTTGGCGGTTGGTTACTGCTTTGGTTAATCTCAGGTATGACTCTATTTAGGAAAGATGTCTATTATTTATTCATAAACGGCATAAAATTCGGAATCTCATCAATTACGGGTGGGAACTGATTAGTCACCGCATCACCGACAGTTACAGGGTCTGGTGAACTTAAAGAAGGTGCACGCCAACCACCTGGCATACGCCCCATATCATAAGGTGCATTCATCATACTATCCCACATATCACCTGTCGCATCAGTATAGAAATCAGGCCAAATATAACGTGTATCGCCCCAAGGCTTTTTCTTTTTCTTTACCTTCTTCTTAAAAGGAGGTCGTTGTTTCATTGGGTACTGAGGTCTCGCCTGTTGCTGCGCAGTATTAGCCGCTAAAGGGTATGCAGGCAAATACATCTGTCTAGCATAGGGGGGCGGCTGTATTTGTGGAGTAGCATATGCATTATTCATATTATAAACAGGGCGAGCTTGCTGAAAAGTCTGGTTTGCAGGAAAGCGCAAAACGGGAGGAACAGAATATGCTGTTGCTGGATATTGTGGCATACCGCGATATGGTGTCGCGTAAGGATATGGAGATTGTGGAATCATCATTTGCCTAGTTGGAAAAGCAGGCATAGTCTGCATCATTCTTTGCTGAGGCTGCATTTGACGCACATTGGGCATAGTCGCCATTGGCCAACGGTAGGGTGTCATGGGGGTTGGCCAAACTTGTCTTTGTGTTGGATACTTACCCTGCATCGTTGGCGGAAATAAAGACGCATTTCTGTTCGCATTTGCAGTCGTCATAAATACAGCAAACAACAGAAGTAATACATTTAGTTTTTTCATAATATTCACAATGTCAAAGACTCAAGAGCAAGCTCTCAATCATTGATCGCTAATTAAGGACTTGGAAAGTATATTTTAACGTCTTCCAACTCTCTTAGTTTTATTGATTATTTAAATATTTAAAGAAGACCCTCTCTAATCTATCCAGAGTCTCCTTAAACTCTACATATCTTAGAGTTTACAGTAAAAATGAATTTTTATGTGGCATCTAATATCTTTTTTCGTCCACCTGTTTGAAATGCTAAATTTCTATGCTATTTACCCATTTCATCCTATATTCATAGGACATACAGCAAAGAAATGGAAAAACCTTATGACGATAAAATCATTACTCAATATTAGCTTACTACTCAGCAGCACATTACTTAGTTGCAATTTATGGGCAGACACCACGTTAACATTCACTGACACTAACCCTAAAGGGGAAACTCGCACAAGCAGTATCCAAATACACGGCAATACCGTTAGAACAAATGAATCAGATAGCGATATTTATACTCTTTTTGATACAGAAAAGAAAACAATGTATACCATCAACCCTGACGTTAAGCAGTACATGGAGGCTAATATCGACACCATTAAAGATAGCTTAACGACAGCAATGAAAATGCAAGAAAATATGAAAGCTCAGATGAAGGAACAACTGAGTAAAATGCCTGAGGAACAACGCAAGGCATTTGAACAACAAATGGAAGCAGTGGAAAAACAAGAAAAAATGCCACCGCCTAAAGTTGATATCACACCCAGCGATAAAACAGACACCGTGCAGGGATTATCTTGCAAAATTATTACCATTTCAGTTAACGGAAAGCCAATAAAGGAAAGTTGTATAAGCAAGGATGGCATTGATGAAAAGGACATGAGTCAACTTAAAAGCATGTTTAACTTCATGGAAAGCGTTGCCGTTGAGACAGCTAAGATACGCGGACTACCCGCCCCGGATGCAGAAACAATGCCAAGCCATCAAGATGGTGTTGCAATACGAGTTAAGGGATTGATTAATGGAGTGAAAAGTGAGCTTTCTAAGCTATCAACTGATACTTTAGAAGATAAAGATTTTACCATCCCAGAAGGTTTTACCGTATTTAAGCCACAGGCGGTACAAAAACCAATGACTCAAGCACCTACACCTACAAAGTAACCATATACAAACTGTTGATAGATCATCCCAAGCTCAACAGATTCATGTTTTGTGTAGTTCATTGCCTCTACAGCTAACTTGCTGTAGAGGCAATGTATCATCAATAGTGGGATTATTTTACGCCAGTAATCCCCGTTCCAAGTCTGCCTTAATATCATCAATATTTTCTAGCCCTACAGCCACACGAATCAAACCATCCGAAATCCCTGATTCTGTACGTTGCTCAGGCGTTAAACGTCCGTGAGTTGTTGTTGCTGGGTGGGTAATCGTTGTTTTTGCGTCGCCTAAATTTGCAGTGATTGAAATCATTTGCGTATTATCAACTACTCGCCACCCCGCTTGTTTTCCTCCCTTGACTTCAAATGAGACAATCCCACCCCAGTCACTTTGCTGCTGCTTAATTAAGGCATGCTGAGGGTGAGATTCTAGGCCTGTAAAATAGACACGTTCGATAGCCTCATGTTGCTCCAACCATTGTGCCAATTCTAAAGCGGATGCAGAATGAGCCTTCATCCTCAGGCTTAATGTCTCCAACCCTTTTAAAAATACCCAAGCATTAAATGGACTCATAGCAACCCCGCCCGAACGCAGTACACCAAATACCTCTTTTCCAACAATTTCAGAGTCACCAACGACTGCACCACCAAGGCAACGCCCCTGCCCGTCTAGATATTTTGTTGCTGAATGCACAACAATATCAGCCCCTAAATCCAAAGGGCGTTGCAGTACAGGCGTACAAAAACAATTATCAATGACCAATAAGCTATCATTTTGATGTGCAATATCTGCCAATGCTTTTATGTCAACCACATCACTTAATGGATTAGATGGCGTTTCTGCGAATAATAAACGGGTATTTGATTGAAGTGCATTTTGCCAATCATCCAAATCAGTTAAATTAACAAAGCTAATATCAACACCAAACTTGGCAATAAAATTATTGAGAAAAACTGTCGTTGTTCCAAAAATAGAGCGAGAGCAGACGATATGATCACCTGCTTTTAATAAACCAATCATCACCGCCATAATTGCAGCCATACCTGATGATGTTGCAACACAGGAATCTCCACCTTCCATCATCGCTAAGCGCTCTTCAAAATAACGCACTGTTGGATTACTTAGGCGAGAGTAAATATTGCCAGGTTCTTCACCCGAAAAGCGAGCCGCTGCTTCGGCTGCACTACCAAAAACATAACTTGATGTTGGGAAAATAGCCTCAGAATGCTCTGCTTCTGCTGTTCTTTTATGTCCAGTGCGAATGGCAAGTGTTTCTAATGCCCAGTCATTTTGATTATCCATTTTTTATCCTCAAATTACGGGCATAAAAAAACCCGCTTGAACAAAATCCAAAGCAGGTTATTTCCCCCGCTTTAGCTGTATTTATATTGCGTCCGCAAGCTGTCACTCAAATCAACGCATGAGGCTAGAATAGTGCTAAGTTAAGCCGACTGTCAAATATAAATATAGGAATTTAGTCTGCTGACCAATCACCAGACTTTCCACCTGATTTTTTTAACAAACGAACATTAGACATAATCATTCCTCGATCCACTGCTTTACACATATCGTAAATCGTTAGCAAAGTCACTTGCACTGCGGTTAGAGCTTCCATTTCCACCCCTGTTTTTCCAGATACTTCAACACTCACTTGGCAATGCACACCGGGTAAGGCTTCATCTGTTTGCAAATCAATTTCAACTTTATTTAAAGCAAGCGGATGACAGAGAGGAATAAGGTCTGCTGTTTTTTTAGATGCCATAATCCCCGCAATTCTGGCAACACCAAGCACATCACCTTTTTTGTTATCACCTTCCATTATTTTCTGCAATGTTTCTGGCTGCATTTGAATACGGCCTTCTGCAACAGCTACACGATGCGTTATATTCTTAGCTCCCACATCAACCATATGGGCTTCACCTTGTTTATTAAAATGCGTGAGCTTACTCATGAGTAGTCCTTAATTTAGAGTGTAGTCTCAATAATATTCCACAGATATGTACAGATGAAAACTGATATTTAAGCAAAATAGTTAAAATTCAGCCACATGGGTTCAGCAATATAAATTATAACCCGAATCCGCACCCACAAATAAAAAAGGCCTCGATAACATCAAGGCCTTTTTTATTTAATCGTAAGAAATAATGTTTTACGACATATCTAGCATCAATGAATTCAAACGACTCACAAAGCCAGATGGATCTTCTAGCTGCCCACCTTCTGCAAGTATCGCTTGATCAAACAAAATGCTTGTCCATTCAGCAAAACGCTCATCATCCGTTTCATCATTCATTCGCGTTAGTAGTGGATGCGTTGGATTAATTTCTAACACTGGCTTAGTTGATGGCATTTCATGCCCCGCCTGCTTCATCAACTGTTGCATATAGAGAGCCATATCTTGATCATTCAACACAATACAAGACGCTGAGTTAGTTAAACGGTGAGATACGCGAACATCTTCAACTTTGTCACCTAGCACTTCTTTAATATGCTTGATAACATTTTCTGCATCTTTCTCCGTTTTCTCTTGCTCTTTCTTATCTTCTTCAGTATCCAAATCACCTAAATCAAGGTCACCTTTTGCAACAGATTGCAGTGATTTACCATCATATTCCGTTAGGCTGTTGACCAACCACTCATCAACACGATCATGTAGCAAGATAACTTCTATGCCTTTTTTCTTGAAAATTTCAAGGTGCGGACTGTTCTTTGCTGCAACATAGCTATCTGCTGTGATGTAGTAAATCTTATCCTGCCCTTCTTTCATACGGGCAATATAATCATCAAACGAAACAGTTTGAGCATCAGAATCTTCTTTTGTTGTACTAAAACGTAGAAGTTTGGCAATTTTTTCTTTATTCGAAAAGTCCTCACCAGGCCCTTCTTTCAATACACGTCCAAATTCATTCCAGAATTCTTGGTATTTCTCTTTGTCATTCTTCGCCATCTTTTCTAGCATTTCCAACACTTTCTTGATAGATGCCTTTCGGATGGAATCAATGACTTTATTGCTTTGTAGTATTTCACGCGATACGTTTAGCGGTAGATCATTAGAATCAATCAAACCTCTGACAAAACGCAGGTATCGTGGCATTAGGTTTTCAGTATCATCCATGATGAAGATACGTTGCACATATAACTTAATACCATTTTTTTGCTCTGGCTCCCAAAGATCAAATGGAGCTTTTGATGGCAAATAAAGCAGTGAAGTATATTCAAGATTACCTTCTACGCGATTATGCATCCACGTTAGCGGATCTTGCCAATCGTGTGAAATATGCTTGTAAAACTCTTTGTACTCTTCGTCTTTTATCTCACTTTTTGGACGAACCCAAAGTGCATTCGCCTGATTAACGACTTCCCATTCATCAGTCAATTTTCCTTCATCATCTCTTTTGTGCATTTTAATAGGAATTGAGATGTGATCAGAGTACGTCTTAATAATAGAGTTTAGGCGATAATCATTAGCAAACTCTTTCTCTTCTTCTTTGAGGTGAAGTACAATTTCTGTGCCTCTTGCTGCTTTTTCAACCGTTTCTAAAGTAAAGCCAGCTTCACCTGTTGACTCCCAACAGACAGCCTCATCGGTACCCGCCTTACGAGTAGTCAGCGTTACCTTATCCGCCACAATAAATGCAGAATAGAAACCCACACCAAACTGACCAATCATTTGCGAATCTTTCGCTTGATCACCTGTTAAATTTTTTAAATATTCTTTTGTGCCAGACTTGGCAATTGTTCCAATGTGACTAATAACTTCGTCACGCGTCATGCCAATACCATTATCACGAATCGTAATCGTATTAGCTTTCTCGTCACATTCTATCTCAATGCGTAAGTCTGAATCATCTTCATACAAAGCATCGTTAGACAAGGCATCAAAGCGTAGCTTATCACAAGCATCCGATGCATTTGAGATAAGCTCACGTAAGAAAATTTCTTTATTTGAGTAAAGAGAATGAATCATCAAATGGAGTAGTTGATTAACTTCCGTTTGAAACTGCATATTCTCCTTCGCAGTAGTTTCGCTCATTTTGTATCCTCGATATTCAATTTATAATGCGGAAAATATGAGGATTCACATATTGAATTCAAGCTTTAAGCACGAATAATTCTACAAAATTTTATTTCCAAAATAACGATAATGCCCATCTATTTTAAAAGTGAAGAGTATATCTTCGATAATTGGACCTTCTGCTAAATTATGCACAATCATATAGCGATTTGGATCCCTAGGTGAACGTCTATTCACAACAATCCCAATATGATCAAAGTCGCCTGGTAGTTTCCATGTTACTAAGTCACCTGGGCGATAATGACGTGGGTTCATTGTAATTGGCATTGCCATTGCATTTTTCTTGAAGAACTGTTTCATGTTCCTCACGCGTCGATGATCAATACTTGGATTAGGTTTTACTTTGCCAGAACGCAAATCAGGATAAGCCTTTGGATGTTTTACACGATCTTCATAGATCAATTGCTGCAAATCAACACCTAACTTTCGATACGAACGAATGACTACATCGGTGCAGACCCCCTTGGATGGATCAACATCTCCCCAAGGGTAAGGGATTTTTTTATAACTACCATCATAAACAACATGATGTTTGGTTCGCTCTAAAGCAGCAAGCGATAAACGTGGATAGAAGCCAGAGAGATACTTTGCAGGCGCTTTGTGCACTTTTGGCTTAACTATCTTCTTAGGTAATACCTTTATCTCTATTTCTTCATCAGAAGTCGGAACACTCCCACATGAAGTTAGTAAAAACAATAACCATAGGAAGCTTCCCCACTGTAAAATTATTCTTATTCTATTTTTAGTCATCATGATACATATTCTTACTTATTCTATTTGATCATTACATCGAAACATCATAAGCATACTAACGAGAACAAAAGCTGAATCTTTAGAGAACTATTTATAAACGGAATAAAGAAAACAAAATAAAAACGGCTGTCCAAAGAAAGCCGTTTTTATTATTTCTGAGCTGGTACTCCATCAATTTTGTTTGATAGAGTATCAATACCAACAAATTAATACGTTGGGCATTTTGCTTTGTAAGGAGGCTCTGTTGTAATCCCCCAACGATAATCTAATGGAGCATTCGGGTCAGACACTAACACACCTGCATCGGCCTTCTTGCGCAATTCACGCAGTGACATAAAGTAACCTGATTGCAAACTTAGCTCCACTTTACAAAACTTATCCAACTGCTGTAAGTCACGAGGCTGTGGTGGTTTCTCTGAAAATATAGCGGCAGCCCAACGCTGTGGAGCTGAATATTTATCTTTTGAATAACTAGACTTAATATGCTGCCTAACCGCATCAAAGAATTGTCCTAATCGTTTATCACGTGTTGGGGTTGAAAAACTATCATACTCACTACGCGTCATACACCGACGTCCCTTAGCACGCATTTCTTTGATATGATACAGAGCATCATAAACATACACACCACGATCGTTGGAGTACATACAAAGAGCCATCAACAAGCGTAAGCTCTTTTCCGCTGGTTTCTCTTTTCTTGTTCCCAATTTTGCTGAAATTACATCAGTAAAACCCACATAATTATGATCCACTGCATCAGCAACACGATATTGTTCATCACTAAAGCCAGGCTGATCTTGCATACGTTTGTGGATATTTCTGGGCTGTTTGAAACGACGATAACCATCTGACATTTTTGCTGTGTCTTCAGGCACATAAAAGGGGAACGACTCATAACGAGATAAATATCGAGGTGCTTTAGGTGTTGTTGATGCCATCACCTCTGCTATGCCCGTATCGGTTATATTAACAATTTGGTATGAATGAACCCCTGGTGAAACATAAATATCGCCTGGACGAATATCTGCCAAAGCAATAGGATATGTATCATTTTTAAGCGTCTGCGTACTTGTCATATCTGTGACATAATCCATAAAACGACGCATTCGCTTAAATGCAGGCTGCCTATCCCATGTCCTCATTTTATTGGATATATCACCCTTTCCATGAATATTATTAATAACAAAAGGTAGTTTATTTTCATAAGAAAAAATGAGACGCATTAAATAAACAGCATCAGCACAGTCATGAGAAATTTTGTAATAAAGTGGCTTATCTGGATTCATGAAAAAATCTTCTTTCCAGCTCGTATTCACCCATTCGCGATAGCGAGCCTCCCAATCATTATCCCACTCATTTTCAGCGGTCCAAATTGATGCCTGAGCAGGAGCTACTGCAAACAATGCAATCAGCAACAAGCCAAGCAGAGAGAAGACTGTCCTTGTTATTTTCACGTTAAATTACCTTTATTCTGAGTTTTTAGGGAGATGATTGGACTAGGAGGCCTATTCAAGAATGAAGCAAACTGTCAAAAGCTTCACTAATCAATATTTTCAGTGATTAAAAAATAGGCTCTAATACCGTACAATCCAGTGAGTTTAGTCAACTACTGAAAAATAGCTAATCAAATATTGACCAAACCGTCTATTTTCAGGATATTCATACAATCTATGATTACCAGCCAGACGACACTGTTGGATATATGACACCCCAATTACCATAAAAATTCATAATTGAGTCCTATCCATTAGAATTATTCCAAATGCAAAAAAAAGCCAAGCTATGAAAAAACAAAGCTTGGCTTTTTTGATAAGTTCAAAATCGATATGAACTTATATATACAACACTAAGTAAGATTAGTGCGCAGCTTGGTATGCTTGAAGTGCAGCTTTAGTATCTGCATCCATTACACCAGAGATAGAACCCTTGTAGTAGCCTTTAGCTTTTAAACGATTTTGCATTTGAGCAACATTTACACCACCGCTTGGTCTACTACCAGCATTACCATATAGGTGAGAGTGATTAGCACCATTTGGATGAGGGTGACAATGTCTAGTCGTTCCACGAGATGAATTTTCTGGATGAGTATGGCAGTTTCCACCTGTTGCTGGAGGAGGCGTTGTAGTCGTTGTGCCGCCAGTGTTGCCACCAGTGTTATCTACGTTTTGGCTAGAATCTACGTTCTGGCTTGAGTCAACATTTTGACTAGAATCAGCTGTCTGCTGTTGGCTACAACCCGTTGCAAACGCACCGAACAGAACAACACCTGCTATAGTTAAGGGAGTCTTAAGTTTCATTGATATTCTCCTTGTGAGATAAAGAATTATTTAAATAAGAAACCTCTACAAAAACAAATACTGCAAAAGTTCCCAATTAATAGCGTATGGTACACACCGCGTACTATAAAGATAGCTGACTTTGTATATTTTTTAATATATGCAAAGCAAATCGCACATAAAAAAGCCAAGCTACTGGAAACTTGGCTTTTGAGACTGTGTAAGTATTCATGAAACGCGAAAAAAATGGTTAAAATCCCCCATATTTTGTTTAAAAATTCAGCCAACAACCTGCTATTACCTTCATTTTTAAACAAAATCTGGAAAATTTTTCCTCATTTTTTCGCAGTCCCAGAATACTTGCACAGTCTCTTTTGCACAACCACATAAACTATGGAGTTGTAGCTATCACACCACTAAATTAATGTGCAGCTTGATACGCTTGAAGTGCAGCCTTAGTATCCGCATCCATAACACCAGAGATAGAACCTTTGTAATAGCCTTTAGCTTTTAAACGATTTTGCATCTGTGCAACATTTACACCACCGCTTGGTCTACTACCAGCATTACCATATAGGTGAGAGTGATTAGCACCATTTGGATGAGGATGACAATGTCTAGTCGTTCCACGAGATGCATTTTCTTGATGCGTATGACAGTTTCCACCTGTTGCTGGAGGACGCGTTGTAGTCGTTGTGCCACCAGTATTGCCACCAGTGTTATCTACGTTTTGGCTAGAATCAACATTCTGGCTTGAGTCAACATTTTGACTAGAATCAACATTCTGGCTTGAGTCAGCAGTTTGCTGCTGGCTACAACCCGTTGCGAAAGCACCGAACAGAACAACGCCTGCTATAGTTAAGGGAGCTTTAAGTTTCATTTGTATTCTCCTTATTGAGATGAATTTATTATATAACAACACATAAACAGTATATCAAAAGATATTATACTTTGTGGTTTTTTATCTACAAATTACCTACGCTGATCGCAAATTCTAATTAAATCTATAAAATAGCTCTATAAAATATTCGCAAACTACCAAAGCAATCAAGGATATAGAAAACCTACACGCTCCGAGTATAGGACAATTAAAAATAATAGGAAGAGCAAAGTTACAAATTGTTGTAAAAAAGCATCATGTGGTAGATATTTTACAATTTACTCCATTACCCCTTTTTTACTTTCAACGATAAGTATCAATATTTGGACATGAGCAAACTAAATTACGATCACCATATACATTATCCACACGATTTACTACCGGCCAATATTTACTCGAAGTGTATTGTTTACCAGCAGGAAGAACACCCTCTTTTTGTGTATAAGGACGCTCCCAACCTGTTGTTAAATCCTCCACAGTATGAGGAGCATTAACGAGTGGGTTATTCTCCAAAGGCCATTTTCCTGACTGCACCTCCTCTATTTCATGCCGAATAGCAATCATCGCATCACAAAAGCGATCTAACTCACGTTTAGACTCTGATTCTGTCGGCTCAATCATCAATGTT
>JALVRY010000356.1:3121-3722 GCA_027024625.1 Thiotrichaceae bacterium | reverse complement strand
TATTGTTGAAGGTTCTGATTTTGAATGGATTATAGACCCACTAGACGGCACAACTAACTACCTTTATGGTCTCCCTCATTATGGTGTATCTATCGCTTTACGTCATAAAGGACGCTTAGTGGTCGGCGTAGTATATGACCCAGCTAAAGACGAAATGTTTTCAGCCAGCCGTGGTGGTGGAGCAAGACTAGGAAATCGACGCTTGCGGGTTTCTGGTCGTAAATCCATGCACAACGCTTTGTTAACTACGGGTTTCCCCTATAAGCCTGAGCAAGACATTCCTTTATTCTTAAAAACATTTGAAGCCCTGATTCCTGATACCGCAGGCATCCGCCGCCCTGGTGCTGCCTCATTAGACTTAGCCTATGTTGCCGCAGGTCGCTTTGATGGCTTTTGGGAATTCTCATTAAACGCATGGGACATTGCCGCAGGCATATTAATTGTTGAAGAAGCAGGTGGTCTAATCGGTGATTTAACCGGCGGAAACAGCTATATGGAAACAGGCGACATTCTAGCCGCCTCCCCTAAAGTTTTTAAAGAAATGGCAAAACGACTTTATCCTGTTTTAAAGGGCTAAAGGGTATCTCTATTAATTCAGGTA
>JALVRY010000356.1:0-3111 GCA_027024625.1 Thiotrichaceae bacterium | reverse complement strand
CTATTATCTGAATAGGAATAGCAACGACAGAGGATAAAGGCGTGCAGAAAGCAGAAATATTACCCATCTCTAATGAGGAATACCTTCAAGGCGAACTTGAAAGCGATATTCGCCATGAATTTTATGATGGGCGAGTTTTTGCGATGGCAGGAGCAGGCGAAAAACATAATATCATCAGCTTAAACCTTGCAACGACTCTACGCCAAAAGTCTCGCCATACAGACTACCGTACTTTTATCGCAGATATGAAGGTTTTTATCCCTGAACTTAATCGCTACTATTACCCCGATATCTTACTCACATGTGATCCAGAAGATGATCATGAATACTATAAGGAGCATCCCTGTTTAATTATCGAAGTTCTCTCACCTTCCACTGAAAATATCGACCGCAGAGAAAAGCTACATGCATATCAGGATATAGCCTCACTCAAAGAATATGTTTTAGTTTCACAAGAAAAAATGGAAGTTGAATTATATCGCCGTAGCAATAGACATTGGCAATATTACTTACTTAACGAGACCAGCGACGTATTACACCTTGATTGCTTAGATTTAGACATTGATATGTCTACAATTTTTGAGGATGTTTTCAGCACTACGTGATAACAGAAATAGCAATTCTGATATTTGAATTATTGAAATACATTTCAAGCAAAGAAAAAAGGAGGGAGTCAGATCACCCGACATACTTTTAAAAACAATAACTTACAAAACAAAAATTTGATATTGGCATCTTGCTTTTGATTCAGGTCTTTATAGCTTGTGTGTTCAATTTACTCACAAAACTTCACGATCTCTTACACCAAGCAAATACAGAATACCATCTAACCCTAAGGTAGAAATTGCATGCCTAGCATTTTCTTTTACGACAGGCTTGGCATGGAAGGCAACGCCTAGACCAGCAATAGCGAGCATGGGAAGATCATTAGCTCCATCGCCTACTGCAATCGTTTGTTCCATGCCTATACCTAAGGCTTTTGCCATATTTCTAAGTAATTCGGCTTTCTTCTCACCATTAACAATGTCACCCTTGACCTTACCTGTTAATTTTCCATCGATAATATCTAGCTCATTGGCTGATACACAGTCGAGGTTAAACTTCTCTTTTAAGTGATTCGCAAAATAACTAAATCCCCCCGATAATATGCCAACTTTATAGCCCATTCGCTTTAGGTTTTGGATTAAACGCTCAGCTCCTTCAGTAATGGGGAGTGTATCGGCTATTTTCTGGAGCACCGATTCATCTAAGCCTTTCAAGGTAGCAAGGCGACGCTCAAAGCTTTCGTCAAAAGGGATTTCCCCCAGCATGGCGGATTCCGTAATCGCTGCGACTTTTTCACCCACACCGGCGGCTTTTGCAAGTTCATCCATTACTTCACATTGAATTAATGTCGAATCCATATCAAATACAATTAGGCGACGATTACGGCGGTATAAATTATCAACCTGAAACGAGACATCTACTTCATCATTTTGAGTAATGGCTAAGAGTTCTTGACGGAATTGTTCTAGGTTATTGGTAAAACCTCGGGTCGTGAATTCGACACAAGCTCGTCGCTTTGAGTTATCTCCATCTTCCAAAGAAAATCGCCCAGAAAGGCGAGTAATATCGGCAATATTTAAACCAAATCGAGAGATCACCTCTGCAATATGGCTGATATTACTGGCAGTTAATTTACGCCCAAGTAGTGTGATGATATAACGTGGCTTGCCTTGTGCTTGCACCCATGTTTCGTACTCATCATCAGCAATCGGAGAAAAGTCCACTTTGAGATCTTTTTGATGAGCTAGGAATAATAACTCCTTCATTACCGCACCAGATTCTTTCTCATCGGGGATTTCTAGCAACATGCCTAAATTCAAAGCATCGTGTATAACAGATTGTCCAATGTCTAAAATATTAACACCATGATGACTTAACACATCAGTGAATGAGGCGGTGACTCCCATATAATCTTTACCGCTGATGGTAAGCAATAGAATTTCACGCATGAACTGATTCCCCTTTTGAATATAGTCATCATCTTTATTTTCTTGAGCTCTTTTACCGAAAGCCTCAAGCACAGAGTATATATTCTAACCGAATCAGAGATTCTTCAATAGCTGTATGGCCTCTTTTTCATCCTCTACACAGGCTGAGCAAAATGTACCAACACCATTCACTGGCCCCTCATACATCCAATGAAAAATTTTTGAGTATTTCTTGGCTTTATCTTGTATTTTTAGGCTCAGGTCAGCTTGTGGTGTGATTTGTAATGTGTATTTATTGGGAAACCTCACCGTTAAAGCGATTTTATTGCCATGAATTGTTTTTTTGACCAGTTTAAGCGGATAGACTTTCTCTTCATCACCATAGACATATTCAATCTTGGCATGAGTTGAATCACTATTCGTATAAAAAGAAAATAGCTCAAAACCTTTTGTCCCTCTTTCTCCTGTTGAGTATTGAGCAACTTTATAAGATTCATCTGCGGACAAGTGACCAGCAAACAATAACAGCAGAGATAATAATAAATTAAGGTATTTCATTTACTCCCTCCTTCTACATTGCTGTATTTCCAGTGACACTCCGGATAGTGGAGTGAAAATTGGTTGTTACATTGCTGCTGAACCTGCAACAATAATTCGAGCATAGCGATCAATGACAACGGCTGAAGCATAAGCTCCTTTTGATGAGCTAAAGTCTGTTAGTACTTTGCCATCGTTATCGAAGCATTTATCTAGTTGACCATTTTCTAAATAACGAGCCACGGCAAACATATTCTTGCCTTCTGCATCATGGTAGGCCTCACCTGCAACCACAATACGGCCACGGCGATCCACAGCCATAGCATTAATACCTTCATTTGAGGTGCTGGTAAAATCAGTTAGCACCTCACCATTATTGCCAAAACTAGTATCAAGATTACCATCAGGGTGATAACGAGCCAGTGCGAAATACCATTTTGTATCGACAACATCCATTTTTGATGCATTACCTGTGACAATGACGCCATCAAGCGGATCAATAGCAATTGAAAAAGAGTTTTGGTTGATTGTTCTGTTAAATTGCGTGATGACTTTACCATCATGGTCAAAAGTTTTGTCTAAACTGCCATCTGTATTATAA
>JALVRY010000355.1 GCA_027024625.1 Thiotrichaceae bacterium | reverse complement strand
TACAGACTTGAGAAATAGGACGACCAACGGGGTCTGGGTTGCCTTGCACTGTGCCACAAATAGCAACATTGGTTGACATACTTTGTTTGAGCGTTGCAATTGGCAAAATAGCGGTGCGGTCAAAAGGTGTTTCTACAGTCAGATATAAATGACCGATCCCCTTATATTTCTGCACATAATGAAAATCCTTTCCATCCGTACACTTCCCAATCCAACGCTCTCCAGCCATCGCTGAATGACTCATTAAAAATAAACTGAGCAATACAATAATCTTATTCATGGTTTCACCTTCATTAATCTTGAATTGTGATTCCAATGTTTAAAACCCAAGAGCAGGGATACAAAATGCGAATGCTGAACAGCATGTAGATTCAACATTTTGTCTGACACATTATCCAAATGAAATCACGAGTTAGCTATAATATAGGATTTTTTACAGAAATATTATGAACAAAAATCAAGCAACTCTTGGTAAATCATGTATTTACCACACTGTTCTCTAACAAATTCTTAGGGTTCTTTTGATAAAAACTCAATATATCCCTGAATAAACGCTAAATTTTCAATGGCTTCTGGTACGTTTTGCTCATCATCAATCAAGTTTTGAATTAATTTTTCACCTTCTGCAATAATTGCAGCTAGCTGAGTTTCATCAAAAATTTGTAGGACACTGGCAAGCTCCTCTTTATTGGATGAAAGTAGCGTGGGGATAAGTTGATCTTCACTGATCACTGAATTGGGGTTAAGCAAATCAGTTACTAACGGTGATTTTAGTAACTGAAAATGAGCTTCACGTGCCGCCTCTTCTTGATCTAATTCTTGATGAGCTTGAGCATCATTACCCGCACCTTTTCTGACCGAAGCCATAATTAAACCAAGCAGTTGTTTTAATGCACCTTTGGTATCAGATTGATCATCACCGATACGATGAGCCTGTTCGTACAACTTTTCGAGCCGATCCTTTAGCTCAAGCACAACATCACTTTCAACATTAGGTTTTAGATTAACGGTATCCGTTAGTGCTTTTTTAAAACTTTCATGGAATTCAATAATTTCATTATGATCAGCCTGTTGTGCCTCCATCATATTGTCATCATTCAACTCCAGTTGAGCTGCTTGAAACAATGGATTATCAACACGACGCAGTAAATGGCGCTCATGGCTACCGGGATTGTCACTTTTTTTAAAGATCATAAATTCATACTCTAGAACATTAAAGCTTGAAACGGCTTATACCGTCTGCAAGAAGATTCATTAATTTTAACAAATAAACTGATATAATAGTGCAAATACCGTCTATAATTACCCGATTATATAGCCCTAAAAAAACTAAGAGACCTTACATGAAAGGATGACGAAAGAATAAAGAGCGTAATTTTCCCTATTTTGTCTAATAAATAAAGGTAATAACCGAGCTATTAGCTGAGCTTTTAGGCCAAACAGGGGAAATTCAAGCCTTTTTTATTCGTTAGATCTTTCATGCAAAGCTCTCAAAAATCTTGAACAGTCAGTATTTGTGTCTAAAAGCTGTTTAATGACAAAGGTATTCCCCATGCCCATAGAAAATGAATTACGTTGGCTAAAAACTGATAATTTATCCCAAGTTGCCAAACGATTTGCCGAGTTTTGTAAAGATGATATTAAACAATATGAAAATGACGATAGCTTTGAGGTCGACATCTATCAGGATGCCGTCAAACAGGTAATCGATAAGTTAAATACCAAAACCACGGATAGAGCAGATCAATGATTATTCAATCAATACATGCAGAAAACTTCCGTCGTTATGAAATTCTTACGATCGAAGACATCCCCGAGAAAGGGCTTATCACTATCGATGGTAATAACGAGGCGGGTAAAAGCACCATTAGCGATGCCCTTTGTTTTTCACTTTTTGGGCGTACTTTTCTAATTGACCGCAATAACACTCACAAACTTGTTAACTGGGATTCAGACTACTGTGCCACCACTGTACAGTTTCGCAAAGGCGGTACCAACTATTCTTTAACACGAACTTGCGATAAAGAAGGTCTCGTTGCGGCTCAACTATTGGATGACGAAGAAAATATCATTGCTGATGAAGTCAAAGAAGTGGATGAAAAACTACTCTCTATACTGGGCTATGGCTATGAAACATTTGCCGACTCCTTCTACCTAATGCAACGTGAACTCACCACACCCGATAGTGATAGCATTAAAACCATGGTGGGAATCAACGAATACGCTGATCTGATCGATGAATTTAATGCTGATAGCCAAAATAATCGCGATCAACTTGATGTTTTACGCCCACAGTTTGAAGATTTATTTCAAGAAATCGAAAACATTGGCGTGGATGAAACATGGTTGCCTGAGCTTGTTGAAGCAAGAGAATCATTAGAAAATTTAAACACAGATAAGCAGAAATACACTCGATTACTTGATCAAACCATAAAAGACTATCCAAAAGATCAGCCTCACTACCAAGCAACTCTATCCCGATACAATATTGCTAATATGCTAAGCAATATTCTTTTACCTTTTATGATCATGATTTGGGTCTTATGGGGACTTTCAGAATTTTTCCCCAAAGTACTGCAAAAAGCACCCTTACTACTTGACCCTACATTTAAAAATACAGTGCTAATGACGGGGTTAGTCGTTGCAGCTTTTTACGCAGTCAGCCTATTTTACTCTTGGTGGCTCGATGGCAAAACACTTCAACCATTAAAACGCAAAGCTGATGAGGGTCAACGCACTTTAAGCGGAACTCTCACTCATATAAACCAAGTAGATGAAGACATTCCTGATCGAGTTAAAAAGATGCTCGTTAGCATTGCCGAAACCTCAAACCTATTACCAAAATCATCTTTGCCCCAGGCAAAAGACTCAAGCTTTATAAGTAAAATCACCAATTACACCAGCGAAACCAGCGAAGCAACCCAAATATTGGTTGACTTAAAGCAAGATCTAAAACAGCAGCGCAATGTCGTTTCACGCCACCAAGATGTATTAAATAACGCCATTGAAGCCGAAATGGCACGAGCAGATGAAGCAGGGCAACTCCGCCAAAAACGAAATAAAATTGGTATGGAGATTAAAGCCTGCTCCAGAAAAATCAAAGTTAATGACCAAGCCAATCAGTTATTAAAACATTCTGCCGCTAAATTCTCGGCACAGTTTAACCAAATTATTACTGAAACCTCTTCCCGCATTTTACCCAGCTTTACGGGTGGACATTACAGCCAAATAAAAATTGATAACAATATTCAAGTTAAGATTTTCTCTAATGAGAAAGACGATTTTATTGATTTCGACGAGGTATCATCAGGAACACAACGGCAAATCATGTTATCTCTACGCTTTGCCATGTCTGAACAATTAGCCATCAACAAAGATAACCAACAACAATTTATTCTACTGGACGAACCCTTCGCCTTCTTCGACCACGAAAGAACCGTCGAAACCCTAGAAGCGCTACCAGAATCCAGTGATGTAGTGAATCAGATATGGGTATTCTCACAAGAATTCCCCAAAGAAATCACCGCATCAAAAGCCATTCATTGTGATGTTAGTGATGCGCAGTTGTTGGTTTAATTGAAAATACACAGCCTTGCTACACTAAGGATTCCAGCGAACATGGAGCCCAAGCTATAGAGACTGTGCAAGTATTAATTAGTAGGTATACTTATAGAGTCTTAGAAAACCCACATGATTATTTATGTCCGTACGCAGGTACCAGAAAACACAAAA
>JALVRY010000354.1:246-3735 GCA_027024625.1 Thiotrichaceae bacterium | reverse complement strand
GGGTTAGGATACAATGAGTGATTTTCTTACTGATGAAGAAAAAGCAGAACAAATAAAAACATGGATAAAAGAAAATGGCATGTCCGTTTTTGTTGGTGTAGCAATCGCAGTAAGCGGTCTATTTGGGTATCGCTATTGGCAAGATCGTGAAAAAACATTATCTGAGGAAGCATCTGCACTCTATTCAGAAATTCAACAAGCTAGCACAACAAACAGCGATACGATTTATAGTAAAGTTGCTCAACTGAAATCAAACTATTCATCAACACCTTATGCAGCACTAGCAGCAATGATCGCTGCAAAACAGCATGCGATAAAAGGTGATAATGAAAAAGCAGCCACTGAACTCAAATGGGTAGTTGATAATGCCTCAGAAAAAGTAAGCAGTGACCTCGCAAAATTACGCTTAGCTCGCGTTTATATTGCTGAGAAACAAATGGATAAAGCTTCGTCCATTCTCTCTGGCTCTTTTCCCACATCCTATCTTTCAATTATTGAAGAATTAAAAGGTGATATTTATTTGGCTAATAATGAAGTACAGAAGGCTAAAGAATCTTATGACAAAGCAATTTTAAGCTCACAGGGAGCACCAACTAGTTTCCTTAAAATGAAAAGAGATAACTTAGGGGCATAAACAGCTAATAAGTTATTTATCAATCAGTAGTTTTACCAAGCTATAATTCAGATTAATAACAATCCACATGAAACCATACATTTTTTATGTAGGAAAGCTACACTATGTACTAAGAAATATTTGGGGATTTTTAAAAGACATACTGATACTTCCCATCCCGTTAAACTTAATGAGTTTACCATTATGAAAAAAACAACCACTCTAGTATTAACCACTATCGGCTTGAGCCTACTACTCGGTGGTTGCGGCATGTTTGGCAAAAAAAATAAAGCCTTACCGCCTAAGCCTTTGAGTAACTTCACTCCTGCTGCCAATGCTAAAGTGCTATGGCAAACCAGTACGGGAAATTATTCAAAGAAACAGTATGTAAAAATCCATCCAGCTATTAGCGGAAATACAATTTTTGTCGCTGGTGGTTCTAGTGCCAGTGCTATCGATAAAAATAGTGGCAAAATTCGCTGGAAAACACCTGTTGCTGATAGTGTAACAGCAGGAGTAAACATTGGTGAGAATTCTGTTTTTATTGGCACACTAAATGGTAATGCTATTTCACTCGACCAAGCAACAGGCAAACCTCACTGGGCACAATCACTTAGTAGCGAGGTTGCCGCAGTCTCTGAGGCTAAAGGTGGCATGGTTGTATTCCGTACTATCGATGGTAAAGTGCACGGACTGTCGACCGCAACGGGTGAAATACTTTGGCAAAAGAGTCGTAAAACCCCCATTCTTTCATTACGAGGAACCAGTGTTCCTATCGTTACAGGCAATAAAGTTATCGTCGGTTTTGATAATGGCAAACTGACCGCTTTTGATATGCAAGCAGGTAATGCAATTTGGGAGGCTATTTTAGGCGTTCCCAGAGGTCGTACCGAATTAGACCGCGTTGTGGATATTGATGGAAAAATTAAACTAGTCGGTTCAAAAATCTATGCGGCCAGTTACAACGGTCAAATTGCTGCAATTAATGCAGGCAATGGCAGTGTATTTTGGTCAACAGGTTACTCAACCGATACTGGAGTTGATGCAAATACCAACAGTGTTTATACCACAAGCGCTAAAGGTGATGTTTTCAAGCTAGCGGCAAGTAACGGTTCTCCTCAATGGAAAATTGATAATTTAGAGCGCCGTCATCCAACTGCACCCAGTATTGTTGGCTCCCGTATTGTAGTTGGAGACTATGCCGGTTATTTACACATTTTTGACACTACAAGCGGCAAAACTGTTGCCCGTAAGCGAGGAGACTCTAGCGGTTA
This sequence comes from Thiotrichaceae bacterium, assembly GCA_027024625.1. Lineage (GTDB taxonomy): Bacteria > Pseudomonadota > Gammaproteobacteria > Thiotrichales > Thiotrichaceae > S015-18. The sequence continues at coordinate 1,848 of JALVRY010000354.1, read as the reverse complement.
CACCGTATCTCCAGTAGTAGAGGGAAATATGATTTATGCCTTTGGTAAAAGTGGTGTACTAACTGCAATTTCTTTACAATAACTGCATTGCTGTGGATCTCCCCACAGCATCAGTGATAAAAAGTCTGCTGATTGGATTAGTTCAAGTTTTACATTAGCAGAGTTTTCGACATCTTTGCTCTTCTTTATTGGCAATAAAAATACTATGAAGAAAGCGTTGATCAAGTCAAAATAGTCTTCTTAGGGAAACTCTGATCAAGTCGGGTCGAATTTCCTGAGAGGAAAAATTTGTTCATTTTTTGATAGAAAATCGAGTAATAGTTATTCTATTGGGAGATTTTATAGCAGAAAATGAGCGGATTTTAACCTCAGGAAAACGACTCATGACTTGATCAGAGTTTCCTTAGGAACATGCGTGGCATAAGTCAACACTATAACGCAGGATTATTGTTTCAGACTGGACGATCTCAAGAGCGCATAGTTATTCTACGCAACGATTGAGATTATTCAGTATGGGACAATAGAACAAGTTAGGGTGTCGATTTAATTCATGCACGTTACCTACATTAATAATAAAAATTCCAACTTTTCAAATAAAGCATGAATAAAAAACTACTATCATTAAGTATCTTCCTCTTTCTTCTCAGCATTCTGCATAATTCCTATGCATTAGATGCCTTATCACCTAGTCAGCTATTAGATAACAAAACTAAAAGCTCCATCGTGAAAATTTACACTGTTGCAAAAAAAACACGCTATAAAACCCCGTGGAACTCTAAAACCTATGGAGCAACAGGCTCAGGCAGTATTATTTCTGGAAATCGTATACTCACCAATGCCCACGTTGTTGCAGATAACACATTTATAGAAGTAAAGCGCTACGGAAAAACCAAACGATACGAAACCAAAGTGATAAGTATTTCTCACGAAGCTGATCTTGCGATACTTGAAGTATCAGACCCAAAATTCTTTGAGGGAGCAGAGCCACTTGTTCTAGGAAAGCTTCCAAGAACACAGCAAGAAGTACTTGTTTATGGTTTCCCTACAGGTGGCGATACAATGAGTGTAACAAAAGGCGTTGTTTCACGTATCGAATACCAACGCTATGCTCATAGTGGTGAAAACCTACTCGCTGTCCAAGTTGATGCCGCAATCAATAGCGGTAACAGTGGTGGCCCTATTATATCCAATGGCAAGCTCGTTGGTGTCGTTATGCAGCGTCGTGTTAAAGCAGATAATATCGGTTATATGGTTCCAACACCTGTATTGAAACACTTCTTAACCGACCTAAAAGATGGCAAGCGTGATGGCTTCCCCGGTTTAGGTGTACAAACACAGGATATGCAAAACCCAGCAATTAAAGCCATGCACCATGTACCTGAGGGACAGACGGGATCATTGGTTTATCATGTAAACTACAACTCTCCCGCAAAAGGTATCATAGAAATTAACGATGTCATTACCGCCATTGATGGTCATAACGTGACAGATTCTGAGCAAGTCGAATATCGTCCTAATGAATATATTTCACATTGGTTTTATCTCGATCAACATCAAATTGGCGATACTGTCACTTTTGATATTTTAAGAAATGGTGAGGCT
>JALVRY010000354.1:0-236 GCA_027024625.1 Thiotrichaceae bacterium | reverse complement strand
TCGTGTTAAAGCAGATAATATCGGTTATATGGTTCCAACACCTGTATTGAAACACTTCTTAACCGACCTAAAAGATGGCAAGCGTGATGGCTTCCCCGGTTTAGGTGTGCAAACACAGGATATGCAAAACCCAGCAATTAAAGCCATGCACCATGTACCTGAGGGACAGACGGGATCATTGGTTTATCATGTAAACTACAACTCTCCCGCAAAAGGTATCATAGAAATTAACGATG
>JALVRY010000353.1 GCA_027024625.1 Thiotrichaceae bacterium | reverse complement strand
AGACACCATCGACAGAAGCCTGGAACTCGCCAGTGGTGTATTAAAAGAACTGGGTAGCGTCAATCATCTATTACGCCGTCGTGTTGAAAGTGCAGGCTTTGTGGTACTGAAATCACCCGATATTCCATCAATGCTGGTCGAAACAGCGTTTATTAGTAACCCGATGGAAGAAAAACGACTCAAGACCAAAAAGCATCAAGAGAAACTGGCAAAAGCAATTTTTAAAGGAATACGACGCTATCAGGTGGCATTGAAGGATACTGACACTCTATATGGATAACACTTTACTCTACTAATAATAAACTTCCTTCGATGTGATTTTGACCGCTCTATTTTTAATACAGCGGTCTTTTTTTGCTTTTCAAGGTTCACCAGGAACCGAAAAGTACATCGCTGCGCTTCCGAAGGAAGTGCCGATGTCGGTTGAAGCAACGTACTTTCTAAAATCGAAGTAATTGGAAGAATAGCAAATAATCAACTGCATGATTTCTTCGTGTACAGCTCTTTTTATCTCTAAAATACTTAAAACAAGCTGAATAACGACCACTTGTCTGATGATAAGGGGGTTTTCTTGACAGAAAAGCGGTAGAGAACTTAGAATAGACGCAATAAATAAAATAATTACGCTAGTAAATAGCCCAACTTAAACCAACAAAAAAAATGAATAACAATAATAAATCAATAACAAAGGTCTCTCCCATGTCTAAAAGTTCTAGAAATTCAAGCACAATTCGTTTTGTAAAAGTCGTATCGCCACTTGCTGTAGCAATTGCTTTGGCTGCCTGTGGCGGTGATAGTAGTTTTGGTGGCGGAAGTGGTAGCAAAGATTCTAGTAGCACTACTAAAACATCCACGACTAATAATGGAACTACAAACGGGGGTACTGGAACCGCTGAACCCGTTGTTTTAAAGTTTGGTGCAATGAAAATAGGGCTTAAAAAATTATCAGCAGGTGGTAGTACTGGTATTACAGTTGAGCTAAAAGATCAGCATGGTGAATTTGCTAAAACAGAACAAACAGTTACTTTTTCGTCACCCTGTATATCTAATGGGCAATCAGAAATTGTTTCACCTATCAAGAGTAGTACGGGTGTGTTTACAACAACTTATACTGCCAAGGGCTGTGAAGGTGATGATGAAATAACTGCAACATCAGGCGCGCTAAAAACTAAAGGTACTGTTAATGTTACACCTGCTAACTTAGGTGCTGTTGAGTTTGTAAGCGCCGAACCACAAAGCATTCTGCTTAAAGGTATGAGCGCAGCTGGGCAACAACATACCTCGACAGTTAAGTTTCAAATAAAAAATGATGTTGGTGGGCCAATTGCTAACGCAGATGTGAAATTTGAGCTGGTCACTCCAGCGGTTGGAGATGGTGGTATCAAGCTGTCAACAACTACAGGTAAAACAGATAATAATGGTTATGTAAGTACAATCTTGCAAGCGGGCACTGTGCATACTTCTGTTCGAGTTAGAGCTACAGTAGAAAGAAATGGTACTAAAATTTCATCTGAATCTTCTCAACTTGTAATATCTACAGGTATTGCTGATCAAAACAGTTTTTCATTATCATTTAGTACATTAAACCCTGCTGCCTGGGATCATGATGGGGTTGAAGTTGATGTAAATGTAATTGCATCAGATCGTTATAATAACCCTGTACCAGACGGAACAACGGTATCATTCTATACAGAATTAGGGCAGATTCAGCCTTCATGTCAAACAAAAGATGGACGCTGTTCTGTAAAATGGAGAAGTTCTGAGCCTCGTGATTTAGGTATTCCTGTTGGTCTTCCATACCCACGACATACTCTCACCAATGCTAGTGATGGTATTACTACAGTGACAGCAAAAATATTGGGTGAAGAATCTTTTATCGATCAGAATGCTAATGGCATTTTTGATGATGGGGATATATTTGATACCCGTTCTGATCGTGGTGAAACATATATTGATTATAATATGGGCTATGAGGTAACTGATGCTAATGGCAATAAAACCATGAATACGTTTGACCAGGGTTTAGATCCTTTTATCCTGGATTATAACGGTAATGGAAAATATGACCCTAAAGATGGAAAATATACTGGCTTAGGTTGTAAGCACTCAAGCTTATGTGCGAACGACAACGGTCTAAAAGACATCTTTACATCAGGTCAGATTGTAATGTCAGAAGATAATCAAAGTTTTGTTATTTTAGATAATAAAGAGAACCCAGTACCTGGCGCCCTTAAAACAGGAGAAACTTATACACTGGAAGTTTATGGGGTAAAAAACCATCAGGTTCCTCCAATGGGTACGTCCATTTCAGTTTCTGCTGATGGTGCAAAAGTGTTAGGTGGTAAATTAACACTAGCCAGCACCAATGCACATGGATCTGACTTATCTAAACCTTATGGACCAGCGAGAATTAGTTTTACTGTAACTGAGCCAGAAAAAAATACTGGAACAGTAAAAATATCCATTGATACGGGTGCAGTAAAACAGGAAGTAACCCGCTATTTTGTTTCTCCTTAGTATTTAAACTACAACCGTAATAAAAAGCCCACCTTTTTGGTGGGCTTTTTACTATTTGAAAATAAGTTATTTTTGAGAAGAAGTAATATAAGACCCCCCCATCTAGTAGCAGACTCCCCCAATTAGAGCGATAATAAAAAGCAATATAATACGGACTAATATTTATTGTGTAATATCGGACTTGAATTCCATAATTACACAATATATCATATAAAAATGATCAATCGTGACATGAAAATAGCGCTGTTTAGTCAGCTTAAAGAATATCCTATCATGACAGTCTTAGGTCCAAGGCAGGCTGGAAAAACAACATTGGTGCGTGAAGTACTGTCTGACTATGAGTATGTGAACTTAGAAAATCCTGATGCACGTCAATTTGCTATTGATGATCCTAAAGCATTCTTAATGCAGTATAAGAATAAAGTCATTTTTGATGAGGTTCAACGTACACCACATCTTCTTAGCTATTTGCAAGTTATTGTAGATGACTCAAAAGCAAATGGTCAGTTTGTTCTAACAGGATCGCATCAACTAGAACTAAAAGCGGCGATTAGTCAGTCATTAGCAGGTCGTACAGGTATTTTAAACTTACTGCCTCTGTCTATTTCAGAAATGGAGAAAGCAGGAATTAGTCTCGATAATGCTGAAGATTATATTTTCAACGGATTTTTACCCAGAATTTATGATCAACAGCAAAGACCTCATACGGCTTATGCAAACTATTATCAGACCTATATCGAAAGGGATGTACGCCAGTTAATTAATTTGAAAGATGCCACATTATTTGAAAAGTTTATGAAGCTTTTGGCGGGTAGAGTTGGGCAGCTAATTAATTATCAGTCATTAAGTAATGATGTTGGGGTAGATAATAAAACGATCAAGCAATGGCTTTCTATTTTAGAGGCTTCATTTGTTGTTTTTAAATTACCCCCGTACTTTGAAAACTTTGGAAAACGAGTCATTAAATCACCTAAGTACTATTTTACGGATACAGGGCTTCTTAGTTATTTACTTGATATTGAAAAACCCAGCCAGGTATCTCGTGATCCATTAGTGGGTAGCTTGTTTGAAAATCTCATAGTGATAGAAGCACTAAAAACACGGTTTAATAAAGGACAAAAGTCTAATCTCTATTTTTTTCGAGATAGCCACGGCAATGAGATAGATTTATTGTACAAGTCAGGCAGAGAATTTACAGGCGTAGAAATTAAATCCTCAT
>JALVRY010000352.1 GCA_027024625.1 Thiotrichaceae bacterium | reverse complement strand
TAATTTCCACTGTCTGAGAGGGTCATCTTTGCGACGTTCAAAGCGTTTTTTCTGCTCTTTTTTAGAAACACTAAAATAAAGTTTAACCAAGATAGTCCCCTGTCTAACTAAATCTTTCTCAAAGCCGGTAACACCCTTCATAAAGTTTTTATATTCTTCAGGGGTACAAAAGCCAAAAACAGGCTCAACCATTGCTCGGTTGTACCAACTTCTATCAAAAAGAACAACTTCACCGCCGCGTGGAAACTCTTGTACATATTTCTGGAAGTACCACTGCGTCAATTGATGCTCAGTTGGTTTACCCAAAGCAACAATACGGTAGTGTTTCTCGTTCATATAGCGAGCAACACGTCGGATAGTCCCGCCCTTGCCAGATGCATCACGCCCTTCAAAAAGAATAATCATCCGCCTCTTAGTTTCTTCAAGATAACGCTGCATTTGAATCAACTCAGCTTGATAAGGCTTGAGTTGTTTTTCAAGATAGCGTTTGCTGAAGATTTTTTTCGCAGATTTCTGCATCTTCTTAATTTCTTTTTCCTGATGCTCTTCCTGATCTTGTTTTGCTTGTTCTAATTCTTCTACCGTGTTTTTAGTATCTTTTTCGTCCATTATCCTTCACCTTGAAACCATCGTTTTAATTTCCTTATAAGGCTGCAAAGTAAAGCAACCCCTAAGTACTATAGTCTTAAAATTATATTTTTTGTGACAAAACATCATGATCAATAAATCACCAGAAATGAAATAAAGATGGAACATATAAAGAAGATGTTTCATTACGGTTACATGATATAGATAAATACCCCAATAAGCTCTGATAATAATCAAAAATACACACCTCCAATAAAAATAAATAGCGATCTAATTGCTAGGAAATACCCGCTTCTAAAGACATAGAAAATTCACATTGGTTATACTCTGGCGATAAATTTTAGCAAGGATTCAAAATCAGAATGCAGCAGAAAAAAGTATCCCAAATAATTGAATGGGCAGGCTCACTAACGGGAGTCAGTGCGGCAGTATTATTGGCATTGAATATTTCCGTTAGCGGCTGGGCTTATGTTTTTTATTTATTCTCCAGTATTCTGCTTTTAATTTGGGGGTTGCGAGAAAAAGCGCATGGGGTTGCCTTCCAAAACCTTGTATTTATTGCAATCAACATACTAGGCATATATCGTTGGCTGATATTATAGAAAGGTTGATGGAAAAATGGCTGAACGGATACAAAAAATACTTGCCAGAGCAGGTTACGGATCACGCAGAGAAATAGAGCGATGGATAAAAGCGGGCGAAATACTCGTCAATGGAAAACAGCCAGAACCGGGGACGAAAATCACAGAAACGGATCAAGTCATACTGCGTGGTCAGCGTCTGCGATTAGACACAAAACTCAAAGCGACCCCCAAAGTGCTGATGTATCACAAGCAATCGGGTGAAGTCAGCACAACAAAAGACCCAGAAGGTCGCCCCACCGTATTTGACAAACTCCCCAAACTATCCAGCGGTCGATGGATACAAGTAGGGCGATTAGATTACAATACCGATGGTCTATTACTCTTTACCAACGACGGCGAATTAGCCAACCGCCTAATGCACCCATCATGGGAAATTGAACGCGAGTATGCAGTAAGAATTTTGGGCAAAGTTGATGATGATATTCTTAACGAATTAAAAACAGGCGTAAAATTAGAAGACGGCATAGCAAGCTTCACCAGCATCAAATTTGGAGGCGGGGAAGGGGCAAACCAGTGGTATCATGTTGTGCTAAAAGAAGGGCGCACGCGTGAAGTTCGTCGTATGTGGGAAATGTTCGATCTTAAAGTTAGCCGGTTGATTCGTACTCGCTATGGTACAGTATCACTCCCCCGTTATCTCGCAAGAGGACGTAGCGAAGAGCTTGAATTCAAAGCAAAGAGAACTCTGTATGAAAGTGTTGATTTAGAACTAAGCAACGATTATGACTCATCTAATCGAAAAGCAGATAAAAAAGCCAAATACGGAAATAATCAAGGCAAAGCAAAGAAAAAATCCTCAGCCTCATCCCTATATAAAAAGAAAAAGAGAAAGCGTTAATCTGCATCAAGTTCGTAAGGGAAAAAGCAGGAGCCCAAGGTACAGCTTGGGCGAATCAATGAAAATACACCCTTGCTATATACCTGACTGTCAAGGATGAACAGAGCCATCTACATTAATCTTGGGATGCCTAGCCAATACCCAACTAATGGATCAGAACGATCATTCATTGATACAACTCAAATGCTATATGCTTTTGGTAGTGCTCAAAGTCCTTATCTTCTGTATATATCGGCATATTTAGTCTTACCGATACGGCTACAATGAGAAAATCAATATGAGAGCCTTGTACACCTTTTTGTCGGCAGGTATTTGAGAATTTGGCGGCTATTTCATAGTCTTCATCAAGAATTTCCTGACTTGGAAACCAGACCATTTTTTCTTGCAATTTTTTATACTGCTGAAAATTACTGTATCCAGAGAGTAATTCTTGACGAATCAAGCCTATGATCTTTGCTCTACCGTCTGCTATCAGGCTTGATAAGCGTTCGGCAACAGCGATACTCCTTGGCTCTTTTCCCCGCAAGGCCAGTGACCAAATACAAGTATCAACAATTACACCGCTCATTTTCGCCCTGCCTTATAATCATAATCAGGATCAGCGGGGAATGAACCAAATAGACTGATGACTTCTTTTTGCTTGCGTCGTTGAATAAACTCTTTTAGTGCTTGATTTACGGTATCTTTTTTACTTTTAAATCCGCCGATGTTCAATGCATCTTCAAGTAGTTGATTATCTAATGCTAGGTTCGTAGCCATTTCTACCTCCTTATGCATTACGTTTTACCACACAATGTAATGTGTGAGCATTATTATATCTAATAGCTGAGTCCAGAATTCTGACAAGTTACAAAGCTTCTATTTACCCCCACACTTGCTATAATCTGCCGTTTTTGTGATTCGCAATCGGCAGAGCAGCATGGACACTAGCTACAACCCAAAAGACATTGAACAACGTTGGTATCAGCACTGGGAAGATCAGGGATACTTTAAGCCACGAGGTGGCGAGAACCCTTATTGCATTATGATTCCGCCCCCCAATGTCACGGGTACATTGCACATGGGGCATGCTTTTCAAGATACCATTATGGATGCCCTTATCCGCTACCACCGTATGAAAGGGGATAATACCCTATGGCAACCTGGCACCGACCATGCAGGCATTGCCACGCAGATGGTGGTTGAGCGACAGCTAAATCAAGAAGGGAAAAATCGCCATGATTTAGGGCGTGATAAGTTCATCGAAAAGGTTTGGGAGTGGAAGGAACAATCTGGCGGAGAAATCACACAACAGCTACGTCGCATGGGGGCATCGCCTGATTGGTCGCGGGAACGCTTTACGATGGACGAGGGCTTGTCCGAAGCCGTAACAAAAGTATTCGTGCAGCTTTATGAAGAAGACCTAATTTATCGAGGCAAACGATTAGTAAACTGGGACCCCGTTCTGCACACCGCTCTTTCGGATTTAGAAGTTATTTCTGAAGAAGAAAACGGTCACATGTGGATGATTAATTATCACATTGCTGATGATAACGGCAATGCCACCGACGAATTCCTCACTGTCGCCACTACCCGACCTGAAACCCTATTAGGCGACTCTGGTGTGGCTATTCACCCTGAGCATCCTACCCTGCAACATCTAATTGGCAAGCAAGTGGTGCTACCGCTA
>JALVRY010000351.1 GCA_027024625.1 Thiotrichaceae bacterium | reverse complement strand
ACAACCTGCATGAAGGCCTGGAAAAGCTGGTATTGCCATTGTTCGCAGGGCGCGTACTCCCATTCGAAATGGCAACGTCGCTGTCTTATGCCGAGTTGATGGCGAAAGCACGGGCAACCGGTTTCGCCATCGGTACAGCAGACGGATATATCGCCGCCACGGCCGCTACCAATGGGATGATGGTTGCCACACGAGACACCCAGCCATTTGAAGCGGCTGGCGTGTCGGTTGTTAATCCTTGGGAGTGAGTCGGTTATCGGTTGTCAGGAGTCGATTGGTTTACTGATAACCGATAACCGCTGTTAACCATTCACTACCGTTGACTCTCACATTCGCAGCAAGATAGAGTGGATAGGTCTACGCTTGCGTAGACTTTCGCAAGTATCTCGCATAAGAAAAGGGAGCAGAATGACTAATGTTTTAAGGGACTTACTGAACAGATACCGCAATACCTCAAAAAATGAGCGTGAAAAAGGCACATATTTCGAGCTATTAATAAAAGACTTCCTAAAAAATGACCCGCGCTACACCCCTCAATTTACGGACATATTCACCTATGCAGAATGGGCAGAACAACAAGGAATCAGCAAAGCAGACGATGGTATAGATTTAGTAGCAGAACTTATCAATGATGAAGGCTATTGTGCTATTCAATGCAAGTTCTATGCAGAAGATCACAAGATGCAAAAATCAGATATTGATAGCTTCTTTACCGCATCTGGCAAGCATTCATTCACCCGACGTTTAATTGTAGATAGTACGCGCAAAGATTGGAGCGTACACGCTGAAAATGCCATGATCGGGCAACAGATACCCGTACAGCGTATTGGCTTAAACGAATTAGAAGGAAGCCCAATAGATTGGAGTGCATACACGCCAAACAAGCCCGTAACTTTAAAACAGAAGAATAAACTAAGGGATTATCAAGAAACGGCATTAAAAGGCGTACAGGACGGTTTAAAGGATGCAGACCGTGGCAAGCTAATCATGGCTTGTGGTACGGGTAAAACTTTCACAAGCTTAAAAATAGCCGAAGATTTGGCAGGTATTGGCAAGCAGGTACTATTCCTCGTTCCCTCATTATCGTTAATGTCTCAAACCATAACCGAATGGGCGATACAATCAGAACTACCCTTGCGCGCCTTTGCAGTATGTTCAGATGTGCAAGTAGGCAAGCGCAAAGTAAACAATGATGATATTGCAGAAATAAACGCCCATGATCTAGCCTATCCAGCCACCACTGATGCAAGAAAGCTTGCTAGTGAAGTATCAAAAGAAGGTGCAAAAGATGCAATGACGGTTATCTTTTCGACCTATCAATCTATTCAAGCCATATCAGATGCCCAGCATTTAAGTAAAATTGCAGAAGATGATGAACAGAATGAATTACTAGATGACAATATACCCGACCTGCCAGAATTTGATTTAATCATCTGTGATGAAGCCCATAGAACAACAGGTGCAACCCTAGCCAGTGAAAGTGATTCACACTTTGTAAAAGTCCATAAGCAAGATTTTATCAAAGGTAAAAAACGTATTTACATGACAGCCACCCCCCGTATTTTTAGTGATACGGTTAAAAGTGCGGCAACTCAGGCAGATGCGGTTCTTTCCTCAATGGACGACCCTGCCTTATTTGGAAAAATGCTCTATCAAATAAGCTTTGGTGAAGCAGTTAAAAGAAAGTGTTTAACAGATTATAAAGTGATTGTTTTAGCTATTGATGAAACAATGGTAAGTGCAACCATTCAAGCAAGATTAGCGGATGCAGATAGTGAATTAGATTTAGATGATGCCACTAAAATAATCGGCTGTTATCGCGCATTAAGTAAACTAGATTTGCAAAAAAGAGTTGTGGCAGACCCGCTACCAATGAAAAGAGCAGTGGCATTCTGTAAAGATATAAAATCATCAAAGCTAGTAGAGACAGAATTTGCAGAAGTCGCGCAAGATTACATTGCCCACGAACTTAAAGACTTAGAAAACCCAATAAAAATCGAAGTATAACACGTAGACGGCACATTTAATGCAACCAAAAGAAATGCCTGTCTAAGCTGGTTAAAAGAAGACTTTGAAGAAGATACATGCCGAATTTTAAGTAATGCCCGTTGTTTATCCGAAGGTGTGGACGTACCCGCATTAGATGCCATTCTCTTTATGCACCCGCGTAAATCTCAAATAGATGTAGTGCAATCAGTGGGGCGCGTAATGCGTCGTGCAGAAGGTAAAAATATGGGATATGTCATATTACCCATAGGCGTACCCGCTGGACTAACAGCAGAAGAAGCACTCAAAGATAATCAAAAATACAAAGTAGTTTGGGACGTTTTAAATGCCTTGCGTTCCCATGATGAACGACTAGATGCCACTATCAACAAAATGGACTTAGGGGCTGATATAAGCAGTAAAATAGAAGTCATAGCCGTGACAGAAACCCTGCCAGAAAAAGCACAATCAACTAGCAAAAACAGCAATATTGGTTCAGAAGGTTGGGATGATGACGAACCTAATAATAGAACGCAACTACCGCAACAAATGGGGCTTGTCTTTGATGAATTTCAAAAAGCTATCTATGCAAAGATTGTTAAAAAATGCGGTACACGCGATTACTGGTCAGATTGGGCAAATGATATTGCCAAAATTGCACAAACGCATATCACCCGTATAACAGGCATTATTAAAGATAAGGATAGCAAAGCATTTAAAGCCTTTGATGGTTTCTTAAATGAAATACGTGATGACCTAAATGAAAGCATAAGTGTTGATGATGCAATAGAAATGCTGGCACAACATATTATCACCAAGCCTGTTTTTGATGCGCTTTTTGAAGATTACAGCTTCACTCAAAACAACCCCGTATCAAAAGCCATGCAAAGCATACTGGCGGTATTGGATGAACATAATTTAGAAAAAGAAAGTGAATCACTCCACAAGTTTTATGAAAGTGTAAAAATGCGCGCTGATGGTATTGATAACATTGAAGGCAAGCAGAAAATCATTGTAGAACTCTATGATAAATTCTTTAGAAATGCCTTCCCTCGCATGACTGAAAAGCTAGGCATTGTTTATACCCCTGTAGAAGTCGTAGATTTTATTATTCACAGCATAAACGATGCTTTGAAAGCAGAGTTCAATCAAACATTAGGCAGTAAAAACGTCCATATTATTGACCCATTCACGGGTACAGGTACATTCATTACTCGTTTATTACAAAGTGGCTTAATCAATAAAGATGAACTTGAATACAAATATAAAAATGAGATACATGCCAATGAAATAGTCCTGCTGGCTTATTACATCGCGGCAATCAATATAGAGCAGGTCTACCATGATTTAACGGGTGAATATGCTCCTTATGAAGGCATTTGTTTAACCGATACCTTCCAGTTACACGAGAAAGAAGATTTAGTCAGTGAATTGTTGGTAGATAACAGTAGTAGAAGGCAGAAGCAAAAAGATTTAGATATTCGCGTTATCATGGGTAATCCGCCTTATTCAGCAGGGCAAACCAGCGGAAATGATAATAATGCAAATGTGGCTTACCCTAAGCTAGATGAAAGCATCCGTAGTACCTATGCAGAACATTCAACCGCTACCAATAAAAATGCACTTTATGATTCTTATATACCCATAGCGTTATAGATTTAGGTAGTTAAGAGATTGCTTTAAAATACAAATGTAATATCATAAGGGCATGAAAAGATTTGTCCTTAGCGAAGAACAGTTGAGTGAACTAAAGG